>NZ_JANSIZ010000072.1:0-11622 GCF_047462315.1 Synechococcus sp. H60.2
ATTATCCCTTGCGTGTTGGCCTCGTTTTTGTGTATCCCCGCCGGGCGGGAGGGACGGGTGCCCCTGGGTGTGGGGCGGGGGGTGAGGGAATGCTCCCTCTGGGAGAGGGGCTGGGGGTGGTCGCGTGAGCGGCGCGGAGCCCTTGGGCGAGCAGCACGGAGCACTGGGATAGTAGGGAGTGCCTTTATCTGGCCATAGGGAGCAAGGAATGGATGAGCAGGGAGTGGGCTGTATACAGTAATTGGTGGATGGATCGAGAGTCCATTGACTTCAGTTGACCAGCATCGACTTGGCCAAGAGCACGTAGGGGCGGATGGCCTCGCTCTCTTCGGGGCCGAAGACAGCGCTGAGGGAGTCGAGCATCAACTTATAGGCAGGCTGGCACTGGTCACGCATCTTGAAGGACTTCAGGATCGTCTCCAGCCAGTAGAGCAACTTATCCCGCAGGTAATCCTCATCGTTGAGCACCATGGCCAGGCAGCAGTAGCGCCACACCATGCTTAGATCGCGGCGGCAACGCTCCCAGGCCAGGTGCCCATGTTGGCGGGGCAAATTCGGCATCATCGGCTGGAACTTCTCCATCACGCGCTCCACCAGCTCTTGCTCTTTGGCCTGTAGGACTTGATAGAGGCGGACTCGTTTGGGGATCCCTTCCACATAGGCGTGTAGGGTTTTCAGCTCGTCTGGGCGCAGATAGCGGCCCTCACTTTGTTGCATCAGCGCGGTCACCATTGAATTCATAGGAAGCCCCCTTGGTTTAGACGAACATTTGCATCAGGGTGAGCGCTTCTTCCGACGGAGCTGCAGTCTCGGTTTGAGGAGCAAATTCCGGCTCAAGCCGCTCTGGGGAAGGGGTGCAGACAGCCTGTAGCGCTTGCCAGTAGGGGGCAAGCAAACCCTGCTGCTCCGCCGGCAGGGATCCCTGCACCACCGCCTGCAACTGCCGGAGCGCTTCCGGCAAACCCAGATACCGTTCCATCGCCCCACACCTCCATTGCCGCAGGGGCAGGGGATCCCCCAACAACAAGCTCAGGCCCAGGGAGCGCAAGCAGAAGGCCAGTTGCCGGGCCAAGAGGCGCTGAGTGGGGGTGAGAGAGGATTCTGCCTCACCGCTGTACCCGTGCTGTTGCAGAACCTTCTCGATCCACGCCAGCTCTTGTTGTTGCAAGACTTGGTAGAGATCCAGCCGCTCTTGAAAGGAGAGAGCGTAGCGGATGAGATCCTGCAGATCGTCGGGCGTCAGGTAATCCCCTTCTCGATCGGCAATGCGCTCTGGCCAAGGGCGAAGGTCATTCATGGGTGAGGTCTCCTTAAAAAACCCGATTCAAAACCAGTCTCAAAACGAGTCAAAAGATCGAGCGGCTCGAGGAAGCAAAACCTAAGTTGGGGCAAAGCGGGGCTAGAGCAAGGCTCCACCAAACAAAGCGGCAAAATCCTCAAGCGTAAAGGGATCCTCTGGCGGCAGCTCCGGCGGTGGCTCAGGGCGCGGGCGGACGCCCGACCAATTGCAGCCGGCAAAAAACTGCCCTACCGACTGGGCCAAGAACAGGGGGGAGTCCGACAGCGATTCTGGAGCGAAGGGAGCTTTGGCCAAGGGCCGGTTATCCCAGTTCAACCCCTGTAAAAACACCGCCAGCGGCTGGGTTAAGTCCAGATCGGTGTCTAGGTTGAGGGTGACCATGGGCGTTTCTCCAAAGTGGCGGGGGAAGGACTGCAAAAGCCACAGGCAGACCTCACAGTTGGTGCAAACGCTGCTCGATCTCGCGGGCGCTGGCCCCTTCGCTCATCCAGAAATTGGCAGCATCGATGCGCTCTTGCCCGCCCAGCAAAAACTTGCAGTAGGTCTCCCCCATGGCGTAGCACTGGATCTCGATGCAAGCCAGCTCGCGGGAAGTCATAGCAGAGAAAAATCCGGCAAATAGCCCGGCGTAGAGGTGACAAACTGGCTTGCCCACATCGCCCAGGGTGCGGGCCACCAGCGAGTCAAACAGGTTGATGAATAGGAACCCTTTTTGTTTGGACTCGGTTTCCACCTCCCACTTGCCCCAGCCTTGCGCCGTAAAAGGCCACCACCAGGTCTCCAGCAAAAACAGAAGGTTGGACTGCTTGACCCCAATCCCGTACTCCCGCTCATACCACTGGGAAAAATGCTGGGCATCGCGCATGCCCCAGTCTCTGCCGATGGTGTACATCACCGCCGCAGAGGCATCGCCCACTTCCTGCTCTAGGCCTGCCTGCAGGCCGACAATGAAGTCTTCGCTAAGCAGCAGGTTTTGGGTGTTATTCCAGTCGATAATCGTGCCTTGCTCTCGGTTAAAGCGGAAGAAATCGCGGTAGCTGTAGTGGGCGTGCTTTTCGTGGCCCACCGGCATGGTGACTGCGGGACGGGGATCCGGTCGAGTGGTAACGCTGGCCATGGCTTTCTCCTCAACAAAACTGAGCCGTGATCCACTGCAGCAGGAACCCAAGCAGAGTGTTGGGATCCCTTAGGCCTCGCGGGTCTGGGCAAGGGTGCTGCCGATGATGCGGAAGTCTTCGTTTTCCAGTTGCTTGATCGTGGAACGGGTGATGATCTTGCCCTCCTCCACCAAAACGCGCCCTGTTCGGGGGTGCAGCAAGTCTTGTTCGGCCCGCCGACCGATGAGCACCTCGATATCCTTCAGCGAGTTCACGTACATCCCCGGCGGCAGCTCCACCACCACCCCATCGGCCACCACCCGTGCCTGACAGGCCAAGCGGGAATTGCTGCGGGCGCTGGTGATCGTCTCCAGGGTTTTGGCCTCGCGGGGGGTGATGGGGGTGAGGCTCTCCATGCCCTCCTTGACGTAGACATGACAGGTGGCGCAGAGGCCGCGGCCGTTACATTCCTTGGAGACATGGAGCTCCTCCGACAAAATGGCCGACAGCAGATTGCTGTAGGTATCCACCTCCGAGACGCGGGATAGAGGATCTAGCCGGATTTGTTTCACCATAGGTGGGATCCCCAACTTCAAGGCAGACAAAAACTCTGCCGGCAGATACGCCCTGCCGCAAAAGCAATGCAAGCGAAAAATCAGTTCCTACTCGTATTCTGGATTTTGGCCAGGCTGGGGGAATCAAAACGTCACAATCTTTAACTACGGGTAAGTACGAAAAGTTTCTCCATGTAGAAAGCTGGAAAGTAGAATCACGTAAACTCAAAAAAACTGGGGCCTTCTTGTAAACATTTATCGCAAGCTTCCCCAGTTCAACTTATCGACAAGATAAATCTTGAGTAGGGCTTTTGCTCAGTTGGTCTCCGGGTTGGCATTGACAATTTTTGGATCTGGTTAATGCCGATTGTAAAAGTGTATCGAGCAACTCCATCTTCATCGTTTCTTTAAGTTGACCTCTTGCCCAATCGGTTTTTGTCGGTCGCGTTGCTTGGGAGCTATCGCTATGGAACTACGCCAGCGGGATCCGCAAACGTTGCAAAACCTGTTGCGGGCTGCCTACCAACAGCTTTTGGAACGCCAGCCCTACCAGCACGAGAAGGCGGGAGAGCTGGAGAAAATCGAGCAGGACTTTCTGCGGGGTCGGATTGGGATCAAGCGGTTGGTTCGCCAAATTGGGGGATCCCGGCTCTACCGGCAGCTCTTTTTCAGTGCCGGCTGCAACACCCGCTGTGTGGAGCAGGGTTTTAAGCACTTTTTGGGACGGGCCCCGGCCAGCAAGGAGGAGGTGGCGGCCTACCACGACATTCTGGTGCGCCAGGGCTTTCAGGCCATGGTCAATGCCTTTATCGACTCGGAGGAGTACCGCCACACCTTCGGCAACGACCAACTGCCCCATCCGCGGCAGCGGCTGAGTGGCTGCCCGCCTCTGGCCTACCTGCTGACAGAGCAGATGCACCGGCGCCATGAGCTGGCGATGCAGGGATCCCCACGGCTGCAGAGCTTGGCGGTGATGTAACTCAGGCGGCGGGAGCGGGGAGAAAGTCGAGGCTGTAGGCCTGGCGGACATTGAGGCCAGCTTCGACAATTCCCAGGGCCACCATTTCCTGAAAATAGGTCTGCCAGCGCTGGTGGGTCATGGCGCCGATCCCCAGGGTGGCCGCGTCGCCAGCAGTGAGGAGGCCGTAGTCTTTTAGGGCTTGGTGGGCATAGGCCAGAAGGGCCTCGCTCATGTTGGGGTTGTCCTGGCGGATGAGGCGGTTGCCGGGGCGGGGATCCTCCAGGTAGCTCTGCCAGCCCTGGATAGAGGCGGCCACAAATTTTCGCACCTCCTCCGGGTGCTGTTCGGCAAAGGGGCGGGTAGTCTCCAGCGTGGTGGCATAAGGGGAATAGCCGTAGTCGGCCAGCAGGAAGACAACCGGATCAAAGCCGCCCTCCTGGCGCACGCGGAAGGGCTCGGAGGTGACATAGCCCTGCTGGGCAGAGGATTTGTCCAGCAGGAAGGGGGTGAGGCTGAGGTTGTAGGGACGCTTTTGCTCGTCGCTGAAGCCGAACTTAGCCCGCAAGAAAGGCCAGTAGGTAAGGTTGGCTCCCGGAGAGACCCAGATGGGCTTGCCCCGCAAGTCTTCCAGGCGCTCGATGCCCACGCCCGGATGGGCCAAAAGGCACTGGGGATCCTTCTGGAAAAAGGCGGCCACGGTGAGCACGGGGATCCCTGACGGCAGAGCCGCCAGGGCGTCGGGGCTGCCGCCGAGGACAAAGTCCGCTGCTCCTCCAGCCAGCAGTTGCAGCACGTTAACCGCCGTTCCCCCCATGCGGATTTCCACCTGCAGGCCGTAGTCGGCGTAGATGCCCAGGGCCAGGGCCTGGTAAAAGCCCCCGTGTTCTGCCTGGGCGTACCAGTTGGTGACTAAGCGCAGGGGCCGGGATCTGGAGCGGCGGGATCCCGCTGCTGCTGCCACTAGAGCAGCTCCACTGGCCAGAAAGCGCCGTCGGGGCCAGAGCTCTGCAGTCACACTAGCCATGGGCAGGGATCCTCAGACTGCAACGCTTTCAGTATCTCGCAACCAGGTGGTTTTTGCCTCAGCTTGGAGGAAGAGTTGCCAAGCAGGCGGGATCCCGCTTTTGCGGCAGGATCAACAGGTAGAGGGCAAGAGAAGGGGTGCAGCAGCATGGGCAAGGTGTATCTGGTGGGGGCGGGGCTGGGCGGGCGGGACGGCCTGACGCAAGGGGCGCTGGAGATCCTGCGGCGGGCTGAGGCCGTTTGGGTGGATGAGCTGGTGGACGCGCGCTTGTTGGCGGAGTTGCCCCCCCAGGCGCAGGTGTGGCGACGTTCCGAAGCAGCGAGCTTGCAGGAGGGCATCCGCTGGCTCATCCAGCGCTGCCGGGAAGGGAAGCAGGTGGTTCACCTCAAGGCGGGGGATCCCTTGATCTTTGGCCGTGCCCGCGAGGAGGTGCAGGCCCTGCGGGAGGCGGGCTGCCCGTTTGAGATCTGGCCAGGCTTGTCGTCGGCCCTGGCCGGCCCTTTGTGGGCAGGGATCCCTCTGACCGATAAGCACTTGAGCCGCGCCTTTGCCGTGCTGACCGCCCACGAGCTGGAGGCCCTGCCCTGGGGCGCTCTGGCCCAGTTGGATACGTTGGTGATCTTGATGGGATCCCGGCAGCGGCAGCAGATTGCGGCCCAGTTGAGGCAAGCTGGGATCCCACCGGAGCGTGCCGCCGCCGTGATCTGGGGGGCAGGGCAGGCGGAGCAGCAGGTTTGGGTGGGCACCCTGGCAGAGCTGCAAGAGGGGGAAGGGTTGGAGCCAGAAAAGCTGCCTGGCCTACTGGTGGTGGGCGAGGTGGTGCGGCTGCGGCAGGAGTTTTTGCCGGGGATCCCACCGTTACCGCCACCGGCTCCTTTGGCAGGCAAAACGGTGCTGGTCACCCGGGCTGAGGGGCAATCGCCAGCTTTGCGCGAGCTGCTGCAGACTCAGGGGGCGCGGGTGCTGGAAATGCCTGCCCTGGTCATCCAGCCGCCTACAAGCTGGGATCCCTTGGATACAGCCATTGCCGCCCTGGAGAAGTTCGATTGGCTGCTCCTGACTTCGGCCAACGGCGTGCAGGGTTTTTTCGAGCGGTTGCAGCAGCAGGGGCGAGATAGCCGGGCTCTTTACTCTCTGAAAGTGGCAGTGGTGGGATCCAAAACGGCGGCGGTACTGGCCCAGTACGGCATCCGCCCAGATTTGCTGCCCTCTGAGTTTGTGGCTGAAGCCCTGCTGCCCATTTGGCCGGAGCCAGTGCAGGGGCAGCGCATCCTCTTTCCCCGCGTCGAATCCGGAGGACGGGAGGAGCTGGTGCAGGGGCTGCGGCAACGCGGAGCCGAGGTGGTGGAGGTGGCGGCCTACCAGTCGGCCTGTCCGGCAGCAGCGGATCCCCAGGTGGTGGCTGCCCTCAAGGAGCGCCAGGTGGATATCCTCACCTTTGCCAGCTCCAAAACCGTGCAGCATTTTGCCCATCTCCTCCACCAGGCCGGGCTGGGCCCTGAAGTCTGGGATCCGCCGGTGCAGATTGCGGCCATCGGCCCCAAAACGGCGGCAACCTGCAGGCAGATCTTGGGGCGGGTAGATGTGGTGGCCCAGGAGTACACCCTGGAAGGGCTGGTGGGATCCCTCGTTCAGGCAGACGGTTAGCGCGGATAATGGGCAGGGATTGGCGAAGAAAAGGAACCCCCAAGACACCATGTGGCAGACGGCCAAGCTCTACGAAGACATCCTCTACGAGAAGACCGACGGCATTGCCAAGATCACCCTCAACCGCCCCCACAAGCGCAACGCCTTCCGCCCCAAGACGGTTGCCGAGATGATCGATGCCTTTCTGGATGCGCGGGAGGATCCCAATATAGGAGTCGTGCTCTTGACGGGCGCCGGGCCGCATACGGATGGAAAATATGCCTTTTGTGCCGGCGGGGATCAGAGCGTGCGGGGGGAGGCCGGCTACCTGGACGAGGCCGGGATCCCGCGTCTTAATGTCCTGGATCTGCAGCGCATCATCCGCTCCTTGCCCAAAGTGGTGATTGCGCTGGTGGCCGGCTACGCCATTGGCGGGGGCCATGTTTTGCATCTCATCTGCGATCTAACCATTGCCGCCGACAACGCCATCTTTGGCCAAACCGGGCCGCGGGTGGGCAGCTTTGACGGTGGCTTTGGGGCCAGCTACTTGGCACGAGTGGTGGGCCAAAAAAAGGCGCGCGAAATCTGGTTCCTCTGCCGCCAGTACACAGCTGCCCAGGCGCTAGAGATGGGCCTGGTCAATGCGGTGGTGCCTGTGGAGGAACTGGAGGCAGAAGGGATCCGCTGGGCGCGGGAGATCCTCCAGCACAGTCCCCTGGCCATCCGCTGCCTCAAGGCCGCCTTCAACGCCGATTGCGACGGCCAGATGGGGCTGCAGGAGCTAGCCGGGGACGCGACGCTGCTGTACTACATGACCGAGGAAGCTGCCGAAGGCAAACGCGCCTTCTTGGAGAAGCGCCCTCCTAACTTTCGCCAGTTTCCCTGGCGGCCCTAGGGAGCGGCTCCCTGTCCAGGTCGGGATCCCTTAGGCTGGACTTAGTTCCTGGTCTAAGCCGATGGCTGCACCCACTCCGACGCTGCTCTTGGTCGATGGTCACTCCTTGGCCTACCGCGCTTTTTACGCCTTTGCCCACAGTCGCGAGGGGGGCTTGCGCACCTCCACCGGGATCCCGACGAGTGTTAGCTTTGGCTTTTTGAAATCGCTGCTGGAGGTTCTGGAGAAGTACCCCCCCACCCATATAGCTGTTGCCTTTGATACCCGGCAGCCCACCTTTCGCCACGAGGCTGATGAAACCTACAAAGCAGGCCGCCCAGAAACGCCGCCGGAGTTTCTTGAAGATGTGGAGAACCTCAAGCAGGTGTTGGCGGCGCTGCGCATTCCCATTTTGGCAGTGCCCGGCTTTGAGGCCGACGATATTCTGGGGACTCTCTGTAGGCTTGTTCCCCAAAAGTATCGAGTGCAGATCTTAAGCGGTGACCAGGACCTGTTTCAATTGATTGACCGCGAGGGAAGAATTAGGGTTTTGCACCTCAACAGCAAGGATCGCGTCAGCGAATTTGGCCCCCAAGAGGTCAAAGAGAAATTGGGCATCTGGCCTTGGCAAGTGGTCGACTACAAAGCCCTCTGTGGTGACCCCTCCGACAACATTCCCGGCGTCAAGGGGATTGGCCCCAAGCGAGCGGCAGAGCTCTTGCAGCGCTATGGCAGCTTGGAGGAGATTTTCAACCATTTGGAGGAGATCCCTGGCAAAGTCCAGCAGTACCTTAGGGAAGGGATCACGGCGGCCCGGCACTCCCAATTTCTGGCTCGGATTCACTGCGACGTCCCCCTTGTGCCTGACTGGGAGGGCATGAGGTTGACCGGCTTTGACCCAGAGGAAGTGCTGCCGCTGCTGGAGAAACTAGAGTTTCGCAGTTTCATTACTCAAGTGCGGAAACTCCAGGCTACTTTGGGCGGGATCCCCCCTCAGGCAACTGCAGCCAGGACAGGTTCCCTAGAAGCTGAAGGGGATGGCTCTGCCTACGACGAGGCCCTTTGGTTTGATTTTCCCGCTGCTCCCGCCCCTTCTCTGCCGGCAGTGCGCATTGTGGATACACCAGAGCAATTGGAGCTGTTGCGGCAAGAGCTGTTGGCCTGTTCGGGGATCGTAGCCTGGGATACGGAAACCACGAGTTTGGATCCCCGCGACGCCCAACTGGTGGGAATTGGCTGCTGTTGGTCAGAGGGGGATGTGGCCTATTTGCCCATTGGTCACCGCCAGGGATCCAACCTGGACTGGAACCTAGCTAAGCAGAGCCTAAAGCCTATTTGGGAGGATCCCAATCGGCCCAAAAGCCTGCAAAATTGCAAGTATGATCTCAGTATTTTTCGCGCCCATGGCATCCGCCTACAAGGGATCCAATTTGATCCCATGCTGGCCAGCTATGTTCTCAACCCAGAGGCCAGCCACAACTTGGCCGACTTGGCAGCTAGCTATTTAAATTTGCCCACCACCAGCTACGAAAAGTTGCTGGGCAAAGCAAAGTCCATTGCCGATCTGCCCATTGACAAAGTGGCAGAATATTGCGGCACCGATGCCTATTGCGCCTATCGCTTGGTGCCTATCCTCACCGAGAAGCTGCAACAGACTGACCCACGCCTCTGGAATCTTTTTATCCAGGTGGAGTTGCCCTTGGCTCATGTTTTGGAAGAAATGGAGTGGGTTGGTATCCGTATCGACACTGAGTTTCTCCAGCAGTTTTCTCAGGAGCTGGAAAAAGAGCTACAAAGCCTGGAGCAAAAGGCCTATGCCCAAGTGGGGGAGGTCTTTAACCTCAACTCTCCCAAACAACTGGCATCCCTACTCTTTGAAAAGCTCAAGCTAGATGTCCGAAAAACTCGCAAGACAGCCACCGGCTACTCCACCGACGCTTCTGTTTTAGAGAAGCTGGAAGGGGATCACCCAGTTATTGAAACTATTCTCCAGTACCGCACTCTGGCCAAGCTCAAATCCACCTATGTGGATGCGCTGCCAGCTCTGGTAAGACGCGATACAGGCAGGGTGCACACCAACTTTAACCAGACCGTTACTGCCACTGGCCGGCTCAGCTCCTCCAACCCCAATTTGCAAAATATCCCCATCCGCAGCGAGTTTAGCCGCCGCATTCGCCAGGCCTTCATTCCCCAGGAAGGATGGCTGTTGGCCTCGGCTGACTACTCACAAATTGAGCTGCGCATCCTGGCCCACCTCAGCCAAGAGCCAACCCTCCTCGAGTGCTTTCGCTCCGGGGAAGATGTGCATACCCTAACCGCTCGCTTGCTCTTTGAAAAGCAAGAGGTAACCAGTGAGGAACGCCGCCTTGCCAAGACGATTAACTATGGCGTGATCTATGGCATGGGAGCCCAGCGTTTTGCCCGCACGGCAGGAGTATCGCTGGCAGAAGCTAAGCAGTTCTTGCAGCGATTTAATGAGCGCTATGCTGGCGTTTTTGCCTATCTCCGCGCCACCGAAGCCTTTGTGGAAGAACACGGCTATGTGGAAACCATCCTGGGTCGCCGCCGCTATTTCCCCAATTTGTCTCAGCTATCGGGCCACCGCAAACAAGCCGAGCTGCGGGCTGCTGTGAATGCCCCCATTCAGGGATCCGCTTCAGACATTATCAAAGTGGCTATGGTGCGCCTGCAGGAAAAGCTCCAGAACTTTCGTTCGCGTTTACTTTTGCAGGTTCACGACGAGCTGGTATTTGAAGTAGAGCCCTCAGAATGGCAGGACTTACAGCCCCTCATTCAAAGAGAAATGGAAGGGGCGGTGCCCCTCTCCATACCGCTGGTGGTGGATATTCAAATTGGCCACAACTGGAAGGAGGCCAACTAAGGGATCCCAGTTCTAGAGAAATGTTAAGCTATGTGAAAGCGTTCGTTATCTCCCTATGGCTGTTGAGATCTACACCTGGCGTTTTTGCCCTTTTTGCATTCGCGCCAAGCAACTGCTAGACCGCAAGGGAGTCAAGTACATCGAATACGCCATTGATGGGGATGAGGCGGCGCGAGCGGAGATGGCTAAGCGGGCCAACGGGCGCCGTTCGGTGCCCCAGATTTTCATCAACAACCAGCACATCGGCGGCTGCGACGACCTCTATGCCCTTGAGGCCCAGGGCAAGTTGGATCTGCTCCTGCAGCAAGCTCACTAGACCCGTCTCTTGCCGGCCTCGGCTGGCTAGCCAGTGCTGGGGTCTTCTCCTTTTTTGCTGCCAGGCCCAGATTAGCTACTGGCTTGCCGGAGGCGAGCACGGGCCTGTTTCAGCATGGCAATCAGGGTGTGGTGGGCATCTTCAGAATCTTTGAGAGGGTGCTCAAAGGGAATGCGCAGGGTTCGTAGGGCCCCGTCTACCTCTACCTGCAGGTCCATCCCTTCTGAGTCAATGGCCTGCATGCGAGCCTGCGTCACCCCTTCCACTTGGCCGAAGACTTTGGCATAGAGCGCCAGGGCATCGGCGTGGTCTTCGTTCATGTGCTTGCAGATGCGCTCGCTAACCTGAGGGGTGAGAGGGTCGGCCATAGAGTTGCAAAAGGGATGTCCAGATTTTAGTCTAGCGGACTCTTGGCTCAAGCGGCAGTTAAAGGCAGGCCAGCTCCCCCGCGCTCAGCCACTTGTTTCTCCTAGAGCCAGTAGGATTGGTTGATACCCGGGCAGCGTCCAGATGGGGGTGGACATGCAGCTTTACGAGCGCGACTTCTATGCCTGGACTCAGGAGCAGGCAGCGCTGCTGCGGGCAGGCCGGCTGGAGCAGCTAGACACCGTGCATTTGGCGGAGGAAATCGAGGCTTTGGGCAGGCAAGAGCGCCGCGAATTGGTCAATCGCTTGGGGATCCTGCTGGGGCACCTCCTCAAATGGCAGTTCCAGCCCCAGCTTCGCGGCAAAAGTTGGCAAGCCACGATTATCGAACAGCGACAGGAGATCCAGGAGCTCATTGCGGAGAGCCCTAGCCTCAAAGCTTACCTAGCTGAAGCGATGGAAAAGGCCTATCGAAAAGGACTGCTCCTGGTGGTGAGAGAAACGCCTCTTTCTCTTCAGGATCTGCCTGACCGGTGCCCCTACACTTATGAACTACCCCACCGCGTAGGCGGGTGGGGTTTCCTCACCCGCTTGACAGCAGAGCTTTTGTCTCTTCTTCTGCC
>NZ_JANSIZ010000073.1:0-11389 GCF_047462315.1 Synechococcus sp. H60.2
TGTATTGGGAAGGGCTAGGCTTTGGCATGATTTGCTGCCTAGAAATTGTGAAGCAATACATCCAGAATCAGTCAGAGAGTGCTATCCATCCCCACCGTCTATACGGTGGGGAATTCCGCACCTTACGTTAAATCCACGATCAGCTCCCCATCCAGATTGGCCTTGCGGCTGCCGTCGGCACGGGTGACGACCGGCTTGGTAACCACCCGGTAGCCCAACTTTCTCAGCTCTGCCAGAAAACGGCGCTGGCCGAGGTTGTGCGGATCTGTGCCGCTGTAGAAATGCACCTCCATCTCCGTTCGGCCCTGGCCCAGCCAGCTCAACAGTCCGGGGTAGTCGAGAGGGGATCCCCATTGCTGGGCACTGGCGTGCAGGTTAGCGCCGTCAATAAACACCCCCAGAGCTTTACGAGGGGAAGGGAGGGCTGGCTGGGACTCCACCTGCTGCTGCAGACGTTGCAATTGCGCCCGCATCGACTCCAGTTCCTCAGGAGTCGCCTGGGGCAGAGCATTGAGCCGCAGTTCTACAGCTTTGAGCCGCCGCTGGATCTGTTGAATGGCCTGCGTGGTGGGAGCCAGTTGCTGCCGCACCGATAAATGTGACGTAGGCCGAGCTTCGAGAGCGTCGATGCGCGCCTGTATCGCCCCCAGTTGGGTCGCCATCTGTTCCTGCTGCTGCCAGCTCTGCCCCAACACTTGGCAAAGCTGTTCTTCGCGGCGGCGGATGGCCGGGTAAGCCGCAGCCACAGGCAAGAGACCCCAGACGACCTGGCGGGTTACTAAGGCTGTCACCCCCAAAGCCAGGGATCCCGCCCATAGCCAGGTTAGAGGAAAGATGGGAGTTTTGCTCATCGTCCATTCTCCTGCTGCATCGCTTACGGGGATCTGGCCAGGCATGAAGGGCTCTCTCGCTGGACAAGAGACTTGGGAGTTGGCGGAGAGATACCCCAATGCCCTTCGACACCCGCCTCCGTAGTATGTCTGTTGTTGGAAGGGGGGACTTCCAGCTAGGGGAGGAGAAATTATGTCAGTAGAAGTCAATTCTGAAGGAAACCGGGCTGGGCTGCCCGACAGGTTTATCCCAGCAGTTCCCAACCCGTTATCCCGGCAAAGATCAGAAACAAGCTGCCTCCCAACCAATGCACGGCTCGTTCAGAGATATGGGTTGCTAAAAACCGGCCACCCACCACCGCCAACCCCACCATGAGGCCGTGGCCGAGGGTAGCTCCTGCCCAGACACTCAATCCCGGATGAGTGGCTGCTAAGGAGACGGTGGCAACTTGGGTTTTGTCCCCGAACTCGGCTAAGGCTGTCAAGCTCAACGCTTCCCAGACAATCGTCCAGGCGCCGCCGCGGCCAGCCCCCTTTTCCTCGGCTTGTTCCACCAGTTTCAGGGCTTCCTCCTCTTCTGCTTTCTCTTGTTGAGGAGTCATTCTGTAGGCTTGCCAGAGCATTCTCAGCCCAAAGGCAGCAAAAACCCCTGCTGAGAGCACCTGCCCCCCCAGTGGTGGCAACAACTTGAAAAGTACCTTCCCGGCCACTACAGCCAGCAGGGTCATCAGCGCCAAAGCCAGCCATGTTCCCAGAAAGACCCAACGGCGCGGGTGACGCATTGCCAAAATGAGGGGGGTAAAAAAGGTCTTATCCCCCAGCTCTGCCACTGTGACCAACAGGAAACTCGACCAAAAACCGGCCCACATGTTTTAGCCTCCAACCTCTCTTGTATGCAGGGTGGCTCACAGCTAGAGGTGAAGGCCGGAGAAGTCAGACGGGATCACCAAGCTCACCTCTGCGTGAACCCAGTGAAAGTCTCGTCACCAAAGCAGCCCAAAGTAATTCTCTGGGCAGGCTTTGTCTGCTGCACCGGGCTTGCTGGCCAGTATGTCGATGCAGAGGGCGGTGGGCCACCTGACTACTCCCTTTCGAGGCTAAATGGTAACATGTCGAGCAGCAAGCGGAAGGAGCCAATACTTGAGAGAACGATCACCAGCAAGCTACTGAAATCTGGGCTCCCCAAGGCCAACGAGAGTAGGGCAGGAGAAAGGGCAGGCTATCACCGAAATGCACGGGATACCCCAAGGGATAGCGCCTAAAAAGAGCGGCGGCAGTCGAACAGTGAGGCCTACGGCCCGCTAGCGCGAGGGGCTTTCTACCTGTTGAGGCAGTTTGTGCAGTACAAGGCAATGAGGGTAGGGGTCGAGGTTGTAGGGGTTCCGCCTGCCTACAGCTCACAGACCTGTCACCAGTGCTTGTGGCTTGGCCAGCGGGAAGGGGATACGGATTTTAACGGTGCCACTCGCGTTAGCGGGACGGAGTCCTTGTGAGCGAGCTTCAGCGCTACTGAAAATCCCACCCGCCTATGCGGTAGGGTAGTTTATGGTTGAGGCATAGGATACAACTAGGAGAAAACTGCGTGGATGCAAAGTCGATCTTGGTGGCGGTCGCCCTGATCCTATCTTTGGCGAGCTTTTATTTTGGCACCCGCAACGGCTTCTACGACACCGACAGGTATCACGGCAACGGCTCTGCCCACTAGGGGGAGGGATTCGGAATAGTTCCTTAGATTTGTACGAGGTAGGCGGGGAACCCTTGCCCAAGCGAACTTCTCTCCAAGACACAGGCGAGGCTGGCGAGGCTTGGGTGCGGCAGTACCTGGAGGAGCAGGGCTGGCAGATCCTGGCGCAACAGTGGCGCTGTCGTTGGGGGGAGCTGGATCTGGTGGCCGCTAGGGCAGGGGAGTTGATTTTTGTGGAAGTGAAAACCCGCAGTGGCGAGGGCTGGGATCAGAAGGGGCTTTTGGCGGTTGGGATCCAGAAGCAGCGGCGCCTGATCCGAACCGCCCAAGCTTTCTTGAGCCAGCACCCTGATCTTGCTGAATTAGCCTGTCGCTTCGATGTCGTTTTGGTGGAACAGCAACCGGCCAAAGAAGGGGTGAGCTACGCCTTGGCAGACTATCTGCAGGGCGCTTTTGAGCTTTGGGAATAGCGCCGCTCGTCCAGCCAAGTTTGTAAAATTACCGCCGCCGACTGTTGGTCGATTAAACCCTTCTGGGCCCTGGCTGGGATCCCGGCCTCGCGCAGATCCCACTCCGCCTGCACCGTGCTTAGGTACTCGTTGACCGTAACCACTGGCAAATCCACTGTCGCGCGCAGAGCCCGTACAAACCGCTGCACCTTGCGGGCTTGGGATCCCACTGAGCCGTCCGCCAAAAGGGGGATCCCGACCACCACCACGGTGGCCCGACGGCGGCGGATCCACTCTTGCACTTGGGCAATGTCTTCGGGCAGGGAACGGCGCCGGATCACCCCCAACCCCGTGGCCAGCAGGCCCAGCCCATCGGAGCCGGCCACGCCGATGCGGCGGTTGCCCACGTCCAGCCCCAGCGCCGAAAAGGGATCCCTTGTGGCAAAATAGTTCAGGTCTGTTGACATCTGGTTATCCCTCTTGCCGACATTGTAACGGCCTGAAACTCCCTGTTCCTAGCCGTGTAGCTCGACTGATCCTCTGTCCTTTTTCGACGACCTTTTTTGGAGCCTTCTCGATGACCAGCGCCACCCTGTCTCTCCCCAAGCACGAAGTCAAAGACCTTGGCCTCGCCTCCCTGGGCAAGCAACGGATCCAATGGGCGGCGCGGGAGATGCCGGTGCTGGCCCAGATCCGGGAGCGCTTTGCTCAAGAAAAGCCCCTGGCCGGGCTGCGCCTGGTGGCCTGCTGCCATGTCACCACCGAAACGGCCAATCTGGCCTTGGCGCTGCAGGCAGGGGGAGCCGATAGCGTCCTCATCGCCAGCAACCCTCTCTCCACCCAAGACGATGTGGCCGCCAGCCTGGTGGCCGACTACGGCATCTCGGTCTTTGCCATCAAGGGGGAAGATGTAGAGACCTACCGCCGCCATGTCCAGATCGCCCTGGATCACCGCCCCCATCTCATCATTGACGACGGCGGCGATGTGACGGCGGAGCTGGTGCAGCACCGTCAGGAGCAGCTCCCGGAGATCATCGGCACCACGGAGGAGACCACCACCGGCCTGGTGCGCCTGCGGGCCATGGTCAAGGCGGGGGTGCTCAGCTTCCCGGTGATGACCGTTAACGATGCCGAGACCAAGCACCTGTTCGACAACCGCTACGGCACCGGCCAATCCACCCTAGACGGCATCCTGCGTTGTACCAACATTCTCTTGGCCGGGAAAACAGTGGTGGTAGCCGGCTACGGCTGGTGCGGCCGGGGAGTGGCGATACGGGCCCGCGGCATGGGATCCCAGGTGATTGTGACCGAGGTCAACCCGGTGCGGGCCCTAGAGGCGGTGATGGACGGCTTTCGGGTTATGCCCATGGCTGAAGCCGCCCCTCTGGGAGATCTCTTCGTCACGGTCACTGGCAACAAGCACGTCATCCGCGGCGAGCACTTCGACGCGATGAAGGATGGGGCGATGGTCTGCAACGCCGGCCACTTCGACATCGAGATCGACCTGGTGGCGCTCCAGCAGCGGACGGTTTCCCGGCAGACGGTGCGCCCCTTTGTGGAAGAATACCGTCTTCAATCGGGCAAGTCGGTAGTGGTGCTGGGGGAGGGCCGGCTGATCAACCTGGCTGCTGCCGAAGGCCACCCCGCCAGCGTCATGGACATGAGTTTTGCCAACCAAGCGCTGGCCTGCGAGTACCTGGTGAAAAACCGTGGCCACCTGGCTCCTGGGCTGCACCCCATTCCTGCGGAGATCGATGAGACCATCGCCCGCCTCAAGCTCAAAGCCATGGGGATCCAGATCGACAGCCTTACCCCGGAGCAGATCGAGTACGGCAACACCTGGACGGCAGGAACCTAGAGAAAGCCCCTCACCTCCGCGGTGGAAAACCTGGCCCACCTGCGCCGTTGGGCCAGCAGGCAGGCGGGTTGCCAGCTCCCTCCCAGCGGGCTAGCCGGTTGACCAGCGCCCCGGATGGACAAATTGCCTAACGGTAGAGTTCAAGCACCACTACCCCGGTGCACCTGGGCCCAGACGCGGGTGGGCAGACCCCAGATGTAGATGAAGCCTTCGGCAGCCCGATGGTCGAATTGATCCCCTTCCCCGTAGGTGGCCAGCTCCGCATTGTAGAGGGAGTAGGGGGAGCGACGGCCCACGCAGACGGCCTGGCCCTTGTGCAGGCGCATCCGCACCACGCCAGTGACGCTTTTTTGGGTGGTGCGAATGAAGGCGTCGAGGGCCTCCCGCAGCGGTGAATACCAAAGGCCGTTGTAGATCAATTGGCTGTAGGTGGTCTCGATACCGTACTTGTAGTGGATGACCTCGCGGGTGAGGGTGAGGCTCTCCAGCTCGCGGTGGGCCTGGATCAACACCGTTAGGGCGGGGCACTCGTAGATCTCGCGCGACTTGATCCCCACCAGCCGGTTTTCAATCATATCGATGCGACCGACACCGTGGCTGCCAGCCAAGTGGTTGAGCCGCTCGAAGAGGGCTCTGGGGCCAAGGCGCTGCCCGTCCAGCTCTACCGGGATCCCCTCTTCAAAGGCGATCTCCACATAGGCGGGCTCGTCGGGGGTTTGGGAGATGGGGCGGGTGAGGGCGTAGACTTCCTCCGGTGGCTCTTGGTCGGCGTCTTCCAGGATCCCGGCTTCGACGCTGCGGCCCAGGATGTTGAGGTCGATGCTGTAGGGGCTGGACTTTTGCACCGGCATAGGGATCCCGTAGCGCTCGCCGTAGGCAATGGTCTCCTCGCGGGTCATGCCCCACTCGCGGGCCGGGGCCAGCACCTTGAGCTTGGGGTTCAAGGCGGCGATGGCCAGGTCGAAGCGCACCTGGTCGTTGCCCTTGCCGGTGCAGCCGTGGGCCACGGCGTCGGCGCCCACCTCTTCTGCCACCTCCACCAACAGCTTGGCGATCAGGGGTCGGGCCAAGGCAGTGGAGAGAGGGTAGCGCTGCTCGTAGAGGGCGTTGGCCTGGATGGCAGGGAAGGCGTAGTCGGCAATCAGGATCTGGACGGCCTCCCGCACCAGGGATTGCTCCGCCCCGGCCCTCAGCGCCTTGGCTTGGATGGCCTCCAGCTCCGCCCCCTGACCCAAGTCCACCGCCAGGGTGACTACCGATTCCACTCCCCACTCGTGCTTGAGATAGGGGATGCAGACGGAAGTATCGACGCCCCCCGAATAGGCCAATACCACTTTCTTTGCCCGTCCCATGCTGCTGCGGATCCCTGTTCAAAAGAAGTTGCTAGCCCATTATGCCCTGTGGCTGGGAGCTTGAGGCGGGGGTCGGCACCTAGGAGTGATTCAGCTACTGGAATTGGGATCCGCAGCGTTACCCAAGTTGCAAAGCCCATCATCTGGCCCGCTGCCAACGGCCAATCCATTTCTACCAGCATCTAACGCAGATAGGGCCCCAACTCCTGGAGTCCACCCAGGCCTGTGCCGCGACAGAAGTTTTTTAAATTTTTAAAAATTTGTGTTAATTTAGGGGCAGCCTCCTCTTCGTTGCGCAATCCCTATGAGCGGCATTCAACTTCCCCCATGGCTGAAGCTGGCCTTGCCTTTCTTTCACCCTGTGCTGATGATTTTCGCCTTTGTCCTAGCTCTCTACGCTCTTTACCTGGGCCTGCAGGTGCGACGGCTGCGCACTGCTTCTGCAGAAGAGCGCAAAGAACTCATCAAGGGTAAGTTTGGCCAGCGGCACTTTCTTGCTGGATCCCTGTTCTTGCTGTCGATGGTGTTCGGGGCCCTGGGCGGCATGGGGGTGACCTACCTCAACAACGGCAAGCTGTTCGTTGGCCCCCACTTGCTGGCGGGATTGGGCATTGTGGCCTTGGTGGCTAGCTCTGCGGCTTTGGCACCCCTGATGAAGGATGGCCAAAAGGCCTGGGCCCGCAATGTCCACCTCCTGCTGAATTTGGTGATTTTGGGGATCCTGGGCTGGCAGGCGGTGACTGGCTTTCAAATTGTGCAGCGCATCGTCAACCAGATGCTAACCTCTCCTCAGCTGGCCTAGCCCTTTTCCGGCTAAGGGCGATCGATCTGGAAGGCGTCCATGCCACAATGGACGCTATCCCCTTTGTCTTTCTCCTTGGATTGGAGAAGGATGCTTTCCCAAGCTACTGAGCCCTAGCAAGCGGTTCTCCCATGCCTGTTAGCCCTCTTCCCAGTTGGGTCAAGCGCTCTATTGGCAAGGCCAGCGATATCTCGGCGGTGCAGCAGGTGATCAAGCAGCGGGGCCTGCACACCATCTGCGAAGAGGGGCGCTGTCCCAATCGGGCCGAATGCTACAGCCAAAAGACCGCCACCTTCCTGCTGATGGGTGGGATCTGTACCCGCGCCTGTTCCTTTTGTCAGGTGGCCAGCGGGCGGCCCGCGCCGTTGGATCCGCAGGAGCCGGAAAAGGTGGCTGAGGCCGTTGAGCTGCTGGGGCTCCGCTATGTGGTGCTCACCTCGGTAGCTCGCGACGACCTGCCCGACCAGGGATCCGGCCGCTTCGTGGAGGTGATGGAAGCAATTCGGCGACGCTGCCCTGGGATCCAGATCGAGGTGCTCACCCCCGATTTTCGCGGGGATCGCGACTGCATTGCCCGTGTGGTGGCGGCCCGACCGACCTGCTACAACCACAACATCGAAACCGTACGCCGGCTGTCGCAGGCGGTGCGGCGCAGCTCTGGCTACGACCTGTCGTTGCGGGTTTTGCAAACCGTCAAGGAGCTGGATCCCGGCCTGCCCACCAAGTCCGGCCTGATGCTGGGGCACGGGGAGACCCGCGCGGAAGTGCTGGAAACCTTTCGCGATCTGCTGGCGGTAGGGTGTGACCGGCTCACCCTGGGTCAGTACCTGCAGCCTTCCCTGGCCCACCGCCCGGTGCAGCGCTACTGGACCCCGGAGGAGTTTGTCGAGCTGGGCCAGATTGCCCTCCAGATGGGGTTTCGCCAGGTGCGCTCTGGGCCTTTGGTGCGCAGCTCCTACCACGCCGCCGAAATGGCCCAGGATGGCGGGGAAGGGGGATCCTAGGCCTTTTCAGCCAGCTCTTGGCTGCTGATGAGATCCCGCAAGAGGGCCCCTAGGCCGAACCCCTCTGGAGCAAACCGGAGCAACACCTGTGGCGCCAGGGATCCCAGGCGGTACAAACTCACTCCCGCCACCAGACCTGGCAAGAGGCTGTTGCTCCAGCCTCCCCACAGCCAAGAGCTCACCCCCTCGGCCAAAAGCAGCAGTGCCCCGTTGAGTAGCAGCAGTCGCCACAGCCCCTCCTGGACGGATCCCAGCGCCCCCCCTAAGGATCCCCAGGGTAGGCGCAGCCGCATTCCCAAGCCCAGCAGCCACAGCCCATCCAGCAGCGGCGCCAACAGCAGATCCAGCCCCAGTGGCGCTAAGCCCACCGCGATCCCCTTGCCGAGGGCGCAGGCCGTGCTCCATTGCTCGACAAAGGAGGCGTGGTGCTGCCACTGCTTTTGCCAGAGCTGGGTCTGGAGGCACTCCAGCCGCTTCAGCACGTTGAGGGCCAATAGGGATCCCGCCTCTGCCTGCAAGATCTCCACAATGCGCTCTCGCAGGGCCTCGATCTGGGGTGCGGGCCGCTCCCATTCCAAGGTAATGCGGCCATCTGGCCAGTGGGTGCGCACCTTAGTGGGCTTAGGACAGGCGGCCACTGTTAAGATCTCCTGGGGCAACACCCAGCCCAAGTGATGGCTGATCTGGGTGCGAATGGCCTGCAACTCGGCTTCCGAATAGAGATCGCACTTGTTCAACACCAGCAGGATCGGCTTGTGCAGGGTGCGCAGCTCCAACAGAGCTTGGTACTCCAACTGGGTCAGGTCGGCGGCGATGACAAACAGGATCAAGTCGGCGGCGCGGGCCACCTCCCAGGCCAACTGTTCGCGGGCTTCTCCGTTGACCTCGTTCAAGCCGGGCGTATCGATGAGCCGCACCTGCCAAGGGATCCCCGGCCCCGGCTGCCACAGCAGCGATTGTGGCTGTTGCGTCACCCCGTTGAGGGGCCCTACCTCCAGGCGGGCCTCGCCGGTCAGGGCGTTCAAGACAGCCGACTTGCCGCGGTTGACCAGACCAAACACCGCAATGGAAAACACCCGACTGACAAGACGCTTGCGCAGAGTGGATAAAGCTTTGAACTCCGGCTGCAAGTCCTGACGGCTGGCCAGAGCTTGCCAGTGATCCCAGCAACGCTGAAAAACGGTTTCGGCTTGAGTTAGAGGAGTGGTCATCGACAACAAAAATGGCCTAACCCCCACTCTAGAAGGAATTGATCCCCATAGCCAGGCTAGTATTCCCCCCCAGCGTGGGGAAGTCCGCCGGGATCCGAAGCTCACAGAATGGGGCATGATCACCTTGGGGCGTTGGCGCTCCCGAGTCTAGAATCTCATCGACTGTTGCTATGCTGTACCGCCTCCCCAACTCGCTCCGCTGGCTCCGTCTTGGCGGATCCCATCGCTCCAAACAAGAGCGTCAAATTGTGCGCAGCCTGCTGGCCTTTGCAGGTGCCCTCCTGATCGTGGATATCGTGCTCCTGAGCGCCCTTTACTAGTCCGATGGTATTTCCAGCTCCCCATTTCTACGCTTGTCGAGAAAAAGCGCTATCATGGAGATCCATTGGTCAAGCTCCGTTGATGGCTCTGTAACTCCTACGAGGCAGGTCGGATGGATTGGGTAGAAAAAGTTCTCGAAAAGCTCCGCGAATGGGTGGAACGTGTAATTGATACCCTTCTGGGAAGTCCTGAGCCCCAACCTGCCCCCATTCCCGTAGAAAATGGATCCCATCGTCGTCGCTAATCCGACTGCCATCGCTTCCGGTGGCGAGCTCCTCAGCCTTCTGGTTCTGCACGGCCCCAACCTCAACTTGCTAGGGGTGCGAGAAGTAGGCATCTACGGCTCGGTGTCCTTAGAGCAGATCGATCGGGCGCTCCACCAGCAGGCAGAAGTTCTTGGGGCAAAGCTGGAGATCCTGCAGTCTAACCATGAGGGGGTGTTGGTTGATGCTGTCCACCGCGCCCGCCAGCAGCACGCCGGCATCCTCATCAACCCCGGCGCCTACACCCACACCAGCATTGCCCTGCGGGATGCCATTGCTGCCGTGGGTCTGCCCACCGTAGAAGTTCACCTGAGCAATATCTATCGCCGCGAACCTTTCCGCCAGCACTCCTACATTGCTGCTGTAGCCATTGGCCAAATCAGTGGATTTGGAGCCCACAGCTACCTATTGGGCCTACAGGCTCTAGTTCAGCACCTGCGGCTGCAGGCCGTCCAAACCTGACCGAAGAAGTTTGGCCTTACCTCGACGCTACCGCGATAGTCGCTGCTTGGTGATCCGCAAACGCGGGGAGGCCCCCCACCTGGAAGAGGCAGACACTGGGTTTCCCGGTGGAGAACATCTGTCCTCAGCCGTGTGGGAGAGGAGGGCAGGCGCCAGGTAGGTATCGTGCGGGCGCAACTCAAAGAGTGGTTAACTGGTAAGACCAGTGGGCAGCTGAGAGGGACAGTGGGGATCCCCTAGGTTCCTATCCATGGCTGCGCGGATCCGCCTGATTCGAGAGGACAGGCCTGCCCGGCTGCAGCTCAGACACCTGTCCGGCATTGGTCAACTGCAGGGGCTGCCCAGTTGCCAGAGCCAACACATTGGCCCGCAAAATGGCGGCAGGCTGTTCTCCAATAGCAGATCCCAGCACTTCCCCTTGACCATCCAAAAAGAGAAAGTGAGGGATCCCGTTCACCCGGTAGCGGCTCAACTCCGGCAGCCACTTGGGGTTGTCCACGTTTAGCATGACGAAGTTCACCTGATCGGCAAATTCTTTCTTCAAGTTGGCCAGGAGGGGTGCCATTGCTCGGCAGGTGGTGCACCAATCGGCGTAAAACTCCACCAGAGAAGGCTTGCCGTTGGCCTGCGCTTCCTCCCAGGACACTGCCTCTGCAGCCAAGTCGGCCAAGCTGGTGCTGGCCTGACGAGCTTGATTGGCTAGAAACAAGCCTGCCGCCAGGATCACTGCCACCATGGCAACTAACCCGTTGCGCAACCGTTTTGCCCAGTCTTCCTTCATGGCTCCATCACCTCGCCATCTGGTGCCCCTGGATTCAGCTTCCGCCTTCCCCGTTCTAGCATCCCCCTCTCTCGGCGGTGGGTCAACTAGGTTCTGGATGGTTGTCTCCCGGGTTTTGGGTGAGGGATCCCTGCTGGAGAGGAGGGCAGGTGGACATACTCCCCCCAGCTATAGCTTGCTTCTGCGCACCAGTAAGCCTAGGAATTCTTGTTGCTGGTTTCACTACAGCTTGTTAAAGAACCAAGGGGTACAGTAGCAACACTTAGCAAACCAACTCCGGAAGCAGGATGGATTAATCAGGAGTAAACAAGTCTGCACTATCTGCTCCACGCTATACTTCCCAACTCTGGAAAACTGCCGAATAAAATGCTT
>NZ_JANSIZ010000074.1:0-11229 GCF_047462315.1 Synechococcus sp. H60.2
CCCCCCCCCTCAGCCCCCCCCGCTGCGGCGGACCGCGGCGTTGCTATTCACCCCGGCGGGGGGTGGGGGGCGCGTGCGCCGGCGCGGGGCGGGGTTGTAGCGGGCGCGGGGCAGCAGCACCAGTTGCACCGCCTGTTGCAGGTCTTCGGCCAAGAGGTGATCCCGTCCCTCCAGCGCCGCCAGGGCACGGGCCGCCCGCAGGGCAAACTGCTCCCCTCGATGGCCTTGGACATTGCCGCGGATGGCCTCCTGCACCAGGTAGTGGATCTGTTCCCGCCGTGGCTTGACCTGGGGCAGCCACTCCCGCGCCAGGAGAATGCGGGTGCGGATTTCCTCCACTTCCGCCTGATGCTCGGCCAGAAAGGGCTCAGGGGCGTCGACAAATCGAGTTGCCCGCTGGACAATTTCCCCTCGCTCCTCCAAGCTCAGCTCCTGCCCCACCGGCACCACCAGCGCTAGGCGATCCAGCAGGTGGGGGCGCAGGGATCCCTCTTCGGGGTTGTAGGTGGCCACTAGGAGAGGCCGGCAGGGGTGCTGCAGGCTCAGCCCTTCTCGTTCCAGGCGGTTTACCCCCTCTCCCACCACCGTCAGCAGCAGGTTGACGATGGCGTCGTCTAAGAGGTGGATGTCGTCCACATAGAGCACACCGCGGTGGGCGGCAGCCAAGAGCCCTGGCTGGAAGACCGTTTCCCCCTGCTTCACCGAGGCCTCCACATCCACGGATCCCAGCAGCCGATCCTCCGTCACCCCCAGGGGAATCTGGACAAAGGTAGGGGCTATCAGTTGGGTGGGGGGTGTCGTCCCCTGCGGGTAGCGGGCCTTGGCCCAGTCCGACCAGGTCTCAGGCCGCGCCGGGTCGTCGTTGCAATAGGAGCCGGCGATGACCTCGATGGGAGGTAGCAGGGCGTGGATCCCTCGGGCCAAGACCGACTTGGCCGTGCCGCGCGGCCCCACCAGCACCACCCCTCCCAAGCTGGGATCCACCGCCGCCAGCAATAGGGCTAGCTTGGCGGTTTGCTGTCCGACGACAGCGGTAAGGGGGAAGGTGCGGGGAGGGGCTAGGGTTACGGATCCCAGGGGTGACTTGGGGAGGTGGGTCATCGACGGTTAAATCTTGCCGATCTTTTGAGATCTTCCCAGATCCAGGGCAGATTGAGAGCTGTACACAGAAGAATAGCTCGGTAGCCCCGTACTAAGCGCTCCGCGCCGCTGACGCGAATGAGATGGGGAAGGGTTTCTGGATGTCCCTGCTGAACCGCTGCTGTTTTGTCAAACTTCAGCGGCTTGCAATCATCACATGCTTGGTAATCTGATACTCTCGTACCGCTTCTGTCGAGAGATCTTTGCCAAATCCCGATTGCTTGAAGCCGCCGTGGGGGGCCTCCGAGGCGATGGGGAGGTGATCGTTGATCCAGACGGTGCCCACCTCCAGATCGGCGGCCAGCTTCATCGCTCGTCCGATGTCTTGAGTCCACACAGAAGCCGCCAGCCCGTATAGGACGTCATTGCCCAGGCGTAGCGCTTCTGCTTCTTCGCGAAACGAGCTGAGGGTGAGAACTGGCCCAAAAACCTCACTCTGCACGATCTCCGCTTTTTGATCGACATCGGTAATCACTGTGGGTTCGTAGTAGTAGCCCCGGTCTAGTTGGGAAGGGATCCGCCCGCCGGTCAGCACCTTGGCTCCCTCGGCTTTGGCCCGCTCCACAAATCCCATCACCCGCTCTCGCTGGGCTGCCGAGACCAGGGGCCCCATCTCCACCCCCGCCTCAAAGGGAGGCCCCACCACCACCTTGCGCATTGCCTCGACAATGGCCTCTTGCATCTGCGCCAGCTTGCTCTCGTGCACATAGACGCGGGTAGCTGCCGTGCAGTCCTGGCCGCTGTTGAAGGTGGCGGCAAAGGCGGCCTTGGCGGCCACGCTTTCCACGTCGGCATCTGCAAAAACCAGGAAGGGTGCCTTGCCCCCCAGTTCCAAATGCACCCGCTTCAGGGTATTGGCGGCGGTGCGCATCACCTGCTTGCCAGTGGCGGTAGAGCCAGTGAGGCTGACCATGCGCACTTGCGGGTGTTCCACCAGGGCTTGGCCAGTGGCATTGCCTCCGGTAACGATGTTGACCACCCCCGGCGGGATCCCGGCCTCGGCAGTGAGCTCCGCCAGCCTCAAGGTGGTTAGAGGAGTGGTGGGAGCGGGCTTGAGCACTACCGTGCAGCCGGCGGCTAGGGCAGGGCCAATCTTCCAGACGGCCATCAGCAGCGGGTAGTTCCAGGGGGTAATTTGCGCGCACACCCCCACCGGCTCCTTGCGAAATAGCGAGGTGTAACCCTTGGCGTATTCTCCGGCGCTGAAGCCATGGATGTCGCGGGCGGCAGCGGCAAAGAAACGCAGGTTATCTACCGCAAAAGGCAGATCCCCTCCCAAGCTCACCAACTCATAGGGCTTGCCGGTGTTTTCCGACTCCAGGCGCGCCAGTTCAGCAGCCTGCGCCTCGATCAAATCCGCCAGTTTCCAGAGGGCCAGGGATCGCTCGGCGGGGGTGAGCTTCGACCAACGGCCATCGGAAAAGGCGGTTTGGGCAGCCTGTACTGCCCGATCCACATCGGCGGGGCTGGCGTCCACCACCTCCGCTAGTTTCTCCCCCGTGGCCGGGTTCTCGATAACCATCAGGTCTCCCCCTTGACTATCCACCCATTGGCCGTCGATCCAGAGTTTGTAGGCCATGGCCTCTTCTCAACTGCTCGCTAGAAACACTTCTCCCCATTGTGCCGAATCTTGTCCAGCTTGGGGGGTGTTGTCGGGGAGAGGGATCCCCTCTCTTCCATTTCTGTCTGATAAGGTCAGAAGGGAGCTTTCTGCACAAGCGAGGTTGGCGCATGTCTCCTGTGCTGTGGCAAGCCATTGGGTACGCCTGCGGGATCTCGTTGGGGATCCTGGCGTTGGTTACCCTTGTCCACGTTCTCTGGCAGCGCCTAGAGCAGCAGGCCGAGAAAACTACGGCCCAGCCAGCCGAGCCGCCAGCAGCTCCAGAACCTCGCAGCACCTCGGAGGAGGGATCCCTGTCAACATGAATGACACAGTTCGCGTTCACGTTTGGGTACGCGGGCGAGTTCAGGGGGTAGGGTTTCGGGCTTACACGGAAGCCATGGCCCGCAGCACCGGTGTCCACGGCTGGGTGCGCAACTTGCGGGATGGCCGTGTCGAGGCCGTTTTTGAGGGATCCCCGGCGGCGGTGGAGGCAATGCTGCGCTGGTGTCAGCAGGGCAGCCCCGGCTCGCAGGTGGAGGGCGTCGAACACCGCTCCGAGCCACCCGAGGGCCTCTCCACCTTTGAGATCCGCCCCACCGTTTGAGGCAGCGGGTCAGGAGCTGGTGACATCCCACTAGAATGGGGAAACCTGCCCTTTACTCTTTTGGCCATGACGGTTGCTGCTCCTGCCAAAGTGGAATACGAAGCTGTCATTGGGCTGGAGGTGCACTGCCAGCTCAGCACCCGCTCCAAGATCTTCTCCAGCAGCGCGACGGCCTTCGGCGCTCCCCCCAACACTCAGATAGATCCCATCTGCATGGGCCTGCCCGGCACCCTGCCGGTGCTCAACGAGAAAGTGCTGGAATACGCAGTCAAGGCTGGCTTGGCCCTCAACTGCACCATTGCCCCTTACAGCAAGTTTGACCGCAAGCAGTACTTCTACCCCGACTTGCCCAAAAACTACCAAATCTCCCAGTACGACCTGCCCCTTGCCACCCACGGTTGGGTTGAGATCCAGCTTAGCGACGGCCGCACCAAGCGCATTGGCATCACTCGTTTGCACATCGAAGAAGATGCGGGCAAGTTGGTGCATGCCGGCAGCGATCGCCTTGCGGGATCCAGCTATTCCCTGGTGGATTTCAACCGGGCAGGAGTCCCCCTCATCGAGATCGTCAGCGAGCCAGACATCCGCAGCGGCGAGGAAGCCGCAGAATACGTGCAGGAGCTGCGCCGCATCCTGCGCTACGCCGGCCTGTGTGATGGCAACCTGCAGGAGGGATCCCTGCGCTGCGATGTCAACATCTCGGTGCGTCCGCTGGGGAGTCAAACCTTCGGCACGAAGGTGGAAATCAAAAACATGAACTCCTTCAACGCCATCCAGCGGGCCATTGAGTACGAGTTCAACCGCCAAGTCAAGGCTTTGGAAGCAGGCGAGCCTATCGTGCAGGAAACCCGCCTTTGGGAAGAAAACAGCCAGCGCACCATCAGCATGCGCAAGAAAGAGGGATCCAGCGACTACCGCTATTTCCCCGAGCCGGATCTGCCGCCCATTCGCGTTACCGAGGCGCAAAAAGCCCGCTGGCAGGCGGAGCTGCCGGAATTGCCCGGCGTGAAGCGGCGGCGCTACCAGGAGGCATATGGCCTTTCGGTGTACGACTCCCGCTACCTCAGCGACGAACGCAACACCGCCGAGTACTTTGAGGCCGTGGTTGCCGCTGGCGCTGACCCGAAGGCAGCCGCCAACTGGATGATGAGCGACATCGCCAGCTACCTCAACACCCACAAGCTGGACTACCCCGACATTGCCCTAAAACCAGAAACCCTGGCCGAGCTAATTAGCCTTATCGAGCAGGGCGTCATTTCCAGCAAAATTGCCAAGGAAATCCTGCCGGAGCTGTTGGAAAAAGGTGGCTCTGCCCGCGCCTTGGTGGAGGCCAAGGGCCTGACCCAAATCTCCGATAGCCACCTCTTGGAGCAGATGATTGCCGAGGTGCTGGCAGAAAACCCCGAGCAACTGCAGCAGTATCGCGGGGGTAAAACCAAGCTCTTTGGCTACTTTGTCGGGCAATTGATGAAAAAAACCCAAGGGCGGGCGGATCCTAAGCTAGCCAACGAGCTGCTCAAGCGGCATCTAGACGGGTGACCTCCTACTTTTCCGCTTCAACGGGATCTTGCAGTCCCTCCACGAGCAGACATAGGCTGCCCCACCGCGTAGGTGTCCTCGACTCCAGCAGCGCTCACCGCCTCTTCGCGGGGGTGTTTGGATCCCGGCCCTGGCTTTGCCAGTGCAGTGCGGGACTTGTCCACCCCCCCTAGCTAACTCCAGACTTCGGTGAGGGAGTAGCCCAACTCCTGGATCATGCGCCGCAGCAGGGGCAAACTTAACCCGATGACGTTGCCAGGACACCCCTCGATCCGCTCCACGAACAGGCTGCCCCGACCGTCGATGGCAAAGCAGCCCGCACAATTGAGCGGCTCGCCGGTGGCCACGTAGGCGCGGATCTCCTCGTCGCTGGGCTTGGCAAAAAACACCCGCGTAACCGCATAGTGGACGAGGCGGCGGTTCTGCTTCGTGTCAATCAAGGCATGGCCCGTGTAGAGCTCTCCCACTTCGCCCCGCATTTGCCGCAGGCGCTGTTCCGCTTCCAGAGCATTGGCCGGCTTGCCCAGGATTTCTCCCTTGAGGTAGAGCACCGAGTCGGCCCCGATAACCAAGACGGGCTGCCGTTGTTGGGCCGCCACCACTTCGGCTTTGGCCGAGGCCAGCTTCTGCACCAGCTCCACCGGATCCGAGCTTTGGATTTGGCTTTCGTCAAAGTAGCTGGGTTGAACGCGGAAAGGGATCCGGGCAGCTTCTAACAATTGGCGGCGGGCAGGAGATTGCGAAGCCAGGACAATGGGAGGCAACATCGATTCAATACTCAACTCAAGCCTAGACGTTTGCAGGAGCGAAGTTCGCTCCACTTACCAGTTTCCATTACCCTAGTCAAGGTACGCCCAATAGTCGCTCAAAGGAAACTCTCTCGATCTCTCCCAGCTGGATCCCGTTTGTGACCACCCTGCCCTCCCAGGCCTCCCCTCAAGCCAAGCTTGTCCCTGCTGGCCTCCTCCAGCGGTATTGGGGAGATGAAGACACTCCCGAAAGCCGCTGGGTCAATTTACTGGTGGCAGCCCTGGTTCTCTGCTCGTCCACCTTCTTTGTGGCGGAAACCTACCCCCTGCCCTTGGAGGTGCGCCTTAGCCTAGAGCGGCTGGATCGCCTGATCCTTGGCCTGTTTGTAGTGGAGTACCTGCTGCGTTGGGCAGCGGCTCCGCAGAAGCTGCGCTACGTCTTCAGCCTCTATTCGCTCATTGACTTGCTGGCGATTTTGCCGTTTTTTGCTGGTCTGGCCGATATTCGCTTTATCCGTCTCTTGCGCTGGTTTCGCATCCTGCGGCTGCTGCGCCTGGTGGAGGGCAAGACCCTATTGGGTCAGGTAATCTCTGCTGACACCCGCATCTTGTTGCGCATCCTTTTTACTCTCTTTGCGATTGTCTTTGTCTACTCTGGCCTTATCTACCAGGTGGAACATCCGGCCAATCCCACCGCTTTTGCCACCTTTTTGGATGCTTTCTACTTTTCTGTTGTCACCATGACCACGGTGGGGTTTGGGGATCTCACCCCCACCTCTGAGCTGGGCCGGCTGTTGACGGTGCTGATGATCTTGACGGGCGTGGCCCTGATCCCTTGGCAAGTGGGGGAGCTCATCAAGCAACTGGTGAAAAGCGGCAACTCAGTTCAGTGGGCCTGCCCAGGCTGTGGTCTCTCCCAGCACGATGAGGATGCCCAATTTTGCAAGCGCTGTGGCACGCCGCTCTACCCGGATAGCCAAGCCCCTCCAGCCAGTAGTCCGCTGGCCAATCTCCCGGTTGGGGGCAAAGACAGGATAGGCTAGGACGGGATCCAGAGAACCTGCAATGTGGGCACATCCTGAGTTGGCCATCCCTGGCAAGCTCAATGTAAAGGCGGGAGTGGTGATGCTGCTGGCAGCCATCGTCCTGGGCCTCATCCTCAGCCAAGTTCAGCCGCTGCTGCCCGCTCCGCAGGATTTGCCAGGGATCCCTAGGGAACCCCTTTCCTGGCAAGAGGTGCCCAAACAGAAATACGCCTGGCACATCTGCTATGCCTTTTTGGGCAATATGGGGCTAATCAACATCGGCGGCGGACTGGCGCTGGTGGTGTTGGGATCCCGCTTTACGGCTGGGCACCTGTTTTCCCAGATTCTTCTTTTGGGGGGAATGCTGCACCCTGCCTCTTGGGCCTTGGTAGCCCTGACCGGGTTAGAGGGATGGGGCTGGCTGGGCAATATCGGGGCAGCAGCCGTGGCGCTGGTTGTGATAGCCCTGTTTGTTCGCCTGATCTGGGCCACCTATTGCTCAGCGCAAGCCCTTCAACGGCAAACCCGATCCCGCCTCTCCCGCTAGCTTCCCCGGCAGTTGGGAAAGGCTAAGAAACTGTTTAAGATTGTTTTTAGACATTGTCTCTGCTAACACTCGACTGGGCATGGCTATCAAAGAAGAGGTTTTTTTTGAGGGCGGCCCTCACACGGGCGATCTGGTGTTGAACTCCTTCCTCGGCCTCACCCTCGTCGGCTTGCCTCTGTTTGTGGGGGCGCTGGTGCGCAGGCTGTGGGTTCACTACCGGATTACCAACCGCCGCATCACGGTCATTGGCGGCTGGGGGGGGAAGGAGCGCTCTGATGTCATTTACAAAGAGATTGCCAGGGTGGTGACGGTGCCACGGGGCCTGGGCACGTGGGGCGATATGGTGCTTACCCTCAAAGACGGCAGCCGCCTAGAGATGAGGGCAGTGCCCCGCTTCCGCGAGATCTACGCTTACATCAGCGAACGCCTTGACGAGAAAGCCCGGCAGGTAAGCGGGCCCATCGGCCAGAAGCGCCGCCCTGCAGAATCCTAGCCATGCCCGACCCTGCCCCAAGCTGGGATCCCGCTTGGCCACAACGCCTAGCGTTGGTGCATGAGTACCTCATCTGGCCGGGGGGATCGGAAAGGGTTTTGCAGGAGTTGGTGTCTTTTGCCCCGCAAGCTCCTCTCTATGTCAGCCTTTTCTCGGCCCACACCTTGCCGCCGGGCTGGCAGAAGCTGTCGATTCACACTTCGTTTTTGCAGGGCTGGGCGCGCTGGCTGGGGGTGCTGCGCCGCAACTACCATGCCCGCCTCAAGTACATCCTGCCCTGGATGCCTTTGGCCTACGAGAGCTTCGACTTTTCCGGCTATGACTGTGTAATCTCCAGCAGCCATGCCTTTGCCAAAGGGATCCTGACAGGGCCTTCCACCCTCCACCTAAGCTACATCCACAGCCCGCCCCGCTACCTCTGGGAAAACCGGGAGATCTATCTTGAGCGGGAGGGGTTGACAGGGATTCGCCCGCTTGCTGCCCTCAGCCGATGGCTAATGCACCGCCTGCGCCAGTGGGATTTTGTGGCGGCCCAGCGGCCAGATCTATTGATTGCCAACTCGCAGCACATCCGCCGGCGCCTCGCCAAGCTCTACCGCCGCGAGGCCGTGGTTATCTATCCGCCGGTGCCGCTGCAGGGGTTTGAGCCGGTGGCCACTCCCCAGGCCGACTACGACCTGGTGGTAAGCCGGCTGGTGCCCTACAAGCGGGTGGATCTCGCCATTGCTGCCTGCCAGCAACTGAACCGCCGTTTGGTAGTGGTGGGGGAAGGGCCGGAGCTGCCGCGACTGAAGCAACTGGCAGGGCCGCAAGTGGAGTTTTTGCCCCACCAGCCCCAAGACCGTCTGCAGGAGTTGCTGGCCAACTGCCGGCTGCTGCTGTTGCCCTGGGAGGAAGACTTTGGCTTGGTAGCAGTGGAAGCCCAGGCCTGTGGCCGACCGGTGGTGGCCCTCAACCGAGGCGGTACCTGCGAGACCGTCCGCCACGGCCAAACGGGGATCCTCATCCCCGAAGCCAGTGTGGAAGCCCTCGTCGAAGGACTGCGCCAGGCAGAGCGACAGGAGTGGGATCCGCAGCAGATTCGTGCCCATGCTCTGCAATTTCGGCCGGAGCGGTTTCACGCCCAACTGGGATCCCTGCTGCGCTGGGCCTGGCCCCGTTTTCAAGCTGGAGAGCCGCTGGATCCGCGAGCATGGAGCGCTGAGTAGAGCCGCCGCTGCACAAAAGTTGGCAACTCGATGCGGCTGCGCTCCCCCCTTTCTCCGCCGCTGCAGCCCGTGGCCAAAACAGAGCGCTTCAGCAGCCTTTCTGTGTGATCCTGCTCCTCCTTGAGGGTAAGGGGGGGGATCCCGCCAGCGGGCGTTCTCCCAGTTGTGGGTCGGCTGGTGGGTGGGGAGGGAGCAGGCCCTTCAGCCACCGCCTGAACCCGTTCCTGAGCTGGGCGGCCAGACCTGAGCTCGACAACTGCTTGGGGAGGAGCTGCAGACGACTGCCGCAGGGCGGCCAGTTGTTCCTCCAGCTCCTGGTTGCGTTGCAACAACAGAGCCACCTCTTTTTCCTGAGTTTGGGCATAGGCGTGGGCCTGCACACACTCGGTTTTCAAAGTCGCCACCTGCTGCTGCAGCTTCTCGAGCTGTTTTTGGCTAACCAGATAATGGGCCTCCGCCAGCTCCCGTGCCCGCTGGGCTTCTTCCAGGCTTTCCCGAGTTGGTCGCTGGGCCAGCTCCCGAACCTGCTGCTGCACTTCCTGCCACTGGGCAAAGGTGGGCCGCTGAGCCAGCTCTTGGAGAAGCTGATCCCGATCAGCCCGTAAGGCGTCGAGCTCACGGGTGAGAGCCTGCACTTGCTCTTTTAGAGCAAGGAGCTGCTGCGCCTGCAGGGACTCCGCCTCGCCGCTGGGATCCCCTTGGGCTTTTGGCTCTTGGCGCAGAGCCTGTAGCTCCGCCTCCAGTTTGGCAATTTGCTGGGTCTGTTCTGCCTGACGCTGCTGGCTCTGCTGCAGCTCCGCCAGCAAGGTGGCTCGCTCAGCCTTGGCAAAAGAGGCTTGTTGGCGCAAGCGGTTCAGCTCCGCTTGCAAGCTTGCCCATTGCTCGTGCGAAGGGCGTTCTTCCAATTCGCGAAGACGTTGCTGTGCCGCATTCAAGTCGGCTTGCAGGCGTGCCTTTTCGCTTTCCAGATCCACCTTGAGACGCTGCCACTCAGCCTCAGCCTGGCGGTGGGCCGCTTCCAGCTCCGTCCGTAGGGTTTCCATTTCCTGCGCAGAAGGCCGACCGGCCAGCTCCTGGATTTGCGCCTGCAACTGTGCCTTTTCCTTCTCCAGCTCTTGGATGCGGAGCTGCAATTGGGCTTGCAAAAGCTGCACCTGCGGCAACTTGACGGCATATTCCCCCAACTGGTTCGCCTGCTGTTTCAGCTCCAAGAGCTCCTGCTGCAGTTGATAGAACCGGGCCGGATCAACGCGCCGCTGCAGTTCTGCCTTCAGGGTTTCGATTTCTGCTTGGCTGGTCTGCAACTGTTGCTGCAGGATCTGGTAGTGCTCCAGCGTGGGTCGGCGCTCCATTTCCCAGAGGAGATTTTGTAACTCTTCAATGTGTTGCTGTTGGAGCTGAAAAGCTTCTAGGGTAGGACGTTGTTCCAGCCGCGCCTTCTCCTCTTGACAAGCCTGCAAAGCTTGCTCCCGCTCCTGCAGTTGGGCCTGCGCTTCAAGCAGTTGCCGTTCCAGGCGATGGGTACATTCAATCTGCTGCAACGACAGTGCTTCTGACTCTGCTAGGGAGCGCTCCAAGTTGCGCACACGCGCCCGCAAGGCTTTTAGCTCCTCTTCCACTTCCATAGCCCGGCTGCTCGACAGGTTATGGGCTTTACTCTAGCAGATGCTCCGGGCAAATATCCAGCTCGACACCACATATAGTGTGAGTTTTTGAGTTCCCGCAAAACTGACGCTAGAGCTGTCACCTCCATCCTCTATACTTGGGGGAGTTAGTTTTGGGGCGGGAGTCCTGTGATCAAGCTGGGATCTAGACTTTGGGAGTTGGCGCTGGCCCTGCTGAGTGTAGCTTCGGTCAGTTGTGGTGCCGACGCGCTCACTGCCAGAACCCCTTTGCCGCCGCTAATCACCAGCAGCGACATTCCTGCCGCCGTCAGCCGGGGCGGCTTTTTGGAGGTCGGGGTCTCGGTGTCGGTGCCGGGTCGGATCCCGGCGGAGCTGGCGTTTCAGGTGTCATGGTCAGGGATCGAGGTGCAGACGCTGTCAGCAGCCCAGGTCAACTGTGTCTCCGGCGAGGTGTCCTGCACTACTCGCTTCCGCATCCGCCCCCCTTCAAACTTGGTGCCCGGCTCCTACCTGCTTAGTTTGCGAGTTTTCGACCGGTTGGGACAAAGTGCCGCTGTGACCGAGACGGTGCTGTTGAGGGATCCCTGAGACTGGCCTGGTTGCACCTTAGCGTTGTCTTTCAACGTAAGGCGCGGGATTCCCCACCCGGGTGGGGAGGGATAGCGCCTCCTGACTGATTCTGGATATATCGCTTCA
>NZ_JANSIZ010000075.1:0-11042 GCF_047462315.1 Synechococcus sp. H60.2
GGGAAGCTCTCTAGGCCAGCCTAGAGCCGCGGCAGAACGGGACTGGAGCTGGTCAGGTCGGTGGTGGTGAGGGCCACCAGCAGGGCTTCTGGGCTGACGGGGAAGGGCAGGTGGTGGATATCTGAGCCTGGCTGGCAGGCCACTTGGGCTGCGTGCAGCAGCTCGGCGGATCCCGTTACCAGGTGGCTCAGGTGCTCGTACTCGGCCAAAGCGCAGATGAGATCAAACAGAACGGGCACATCCTCAGGCGTGGCAGGACGAATTTCCATACTTTTGCCCGGCTCCACCCACCCTTTTCCTGGAACATCGGCACGGGTACAGACTCCAGCTTATTCTTTTTCCCCAGCGGTTGGAGGCGCGACGTAATGAGGGCAGCGACAGGGGCCCAGGGGGTTCACGGCACAGGGCAGATAGGGTGAGCGAGAAAAGTAGCGGCAGGAGGGATCCCAGGCCGAGGTGGGCTGCCGCTCAGGGGAGACAGTGGCTCTTTGCCAGCAGAGGGATCAACGGGGCCAAGAATGTGAGTCCCAACCACAACCCGACTCCCGCAATCAGCGCTTGCACCATTGCCCTCCTCCGTCGGCCAGAGCCAGCCTAGGCCAGTCGGCTACAGAGGGCCAGCGTTGGCAGACAGTTTCGCAACTGTCCTGCCAGCGGGCGAGGACCCTGGAGAAAAACCGATTAGAGTGAAAAATAGAGCCGTTACCTCATTTTTGATGCCATGACCACCTCCACCCTCGATGCTGCCGCCATCCTTGAGGCGTTGCGCCCGGTTCAAGATCCGGAGCTGCGCCGCAGCCTGGTGGAACTGAACATGATCCGCGACATTCGCGTCGAGCCGGAGCGGGTGGCTTTTACTCTGGTGCTGACGACACCGGCCTGCCCCTTGCGGGAGTTCATCGTCGAGGAGTGCAAGGCTGCCATCCGCCGCCTGGCTCCCGTTGAAACCATCGAGGTCACGGTTACAGCAGAAACTCCCCGCTCGCCCTCCCTGCCGGATCGCCAGTCTGTCCCCGGCGTGCGCAACATCATCGCCATCTCCAGCGGCAAGGGGGGGGTGGGCAAAACCTCAGTATCGGTGAATGTGGCGGTTGCCCTGGCCCAGAGCGGAGCGCGGGTGGGGCTGCTGGATGCCGATATCTACGGCCCCAATGTGCCGCTGATGCTGGGGTTGCAGGATCAGTCTCTGTTGGTGCGCAAGCGGGAAGACGGCGGCGAGGACATCTTCCCCCTGGAGAACTACGGCGTCAAGATGGTGTCGATGGGTCTCTTGGTGGGGCGGGATCAGCCGGTGATCTGGCGGGGGCCGATGCTCAACGGCGTCATCCGGCAATTCCTCTACCAGGTGCAGTGGGGGGAGCTGGACTATCTCATCGTGGACATGCCCCCCGGCACCGGGGATGCGCAATTGACCCTGGTGCAGGCGGTGCCGCTGGCGGGAGCTGTGATCGTCACTACGCCGCAGTCGGTGGCCCTGCTGGATAGCCGCAAGGGCTTGAACATGTTTCGCCAGTTGGGGGTGCCCATCCTTGGCATTGTCGAGAACATGAGCTACTTCATTCCACCCGACCTACCGGATCGCCAGTACGATATCTTCGGCTCAGCCGGTGGAGAGACCACGGCCCGCGAGCTGGGGATCCCACTGCTGGGGCGGATCCCGTTGGAGATTGCCCTGCGCCAAGGGGGAGATGCGGGTCAGCCGATTGTGGTCGGCCAGCCCGAGTCGGCTTCGGCCCAGGCCCTGCGGCAAATTGCCAAAACTTTGGCGGGCCGCGTCTCCATGCTGGCTTTGGGGGCCGGCTAGAAGCGCTCTGCTTCCACCAACGAGACCCCAAAGCTGCGTCCCCCCAGCACAATGCCCTCTTGGGCCTTGCCACGCACAGTTACGGTGCTGTTCATGGCCGGCAGGCCCTTGTTGGTGATGACCCAGAGGGAGCCGCTGTTGTCTTGGATCTCGTACATGCCCTGGCCAAACACGCCTATTTGATTGACCACACGACCGCGGACGTACACATTGGTGTAGCGGGAAGGATTTTGTTCGATCTGGGCGAGGGGAGTTGTGCCGATGCCCAGCCGCGCCAACGGCCCACACCCTGCCAGGGCTAGGCTGACGCAGAGCAAGAGTACCCAAGATCCGCCGCGGAACGATTGGCCAAGTTGCCGTTTCATCAGTTGCTTCCCTCACGAGCACTTGCTCCCACCATAGCAAGCCGGCAGCAGATCCACCGCCAAGCTAGAACTTCTCGCCAATGCCAAAGTGCAGTTGGGCCTGGCCGGCCTCCCCTTGCCCGATTGCGTAGTCGATGCGCAGCGGCCCCAAGGGAGATTGGATGCGGATACCGGCCCCCAGCCCCAAACCGCTGCCCGGCTTGTTGCGCACCGCCGCAGGATTGCCGATGACCGCCGCGCCGCTGCCCAGATCGGTGCCGTAGTCGGCGAAGACCACTGCCCCCACCGGGTCGAAAAGGGGAAAGCGCAACTCCGCCGTCGCCGTGGCAAAGCTGCGACCGGAGCCGACGCCACCCTCAAAAAATCCCCGCACCGAGCTGCCCCCGCCGATGGGGAAAGCGTCGTAGGGAGCCAAGTCGCCAATCGTGGTGCCCGCCCGCACGTCAAAGGCCAGCACCTGCGGTCGTTCGCTGCGGGTCTCGAACAGTTTGACGGGAATGAACTGGCTGTAGCTAGTCTCGAGGCGGTTGGCGTTGAGGCCATTCTCGAAAAGACGTACCGACTGTTCGCTGGAGATGCGAAAGACGGATCCCTGGCTGGGGCTGTTGGGGTTGTCGCGGCTGTCGTTGACGAGGCCGAGCCGCAGGGTGGTGTAGCTGTCTTGGCCGCTGGCGCTGAAGGTAATCGGGTTGCCCAGCACGTCAAAGCGCTCCTGCTCGCCGTTGCTGTTGCGGGCTTCCACAAATTGGATGCGGGTGCCCAAGCTGGCCCGCCAATTGCCCCCAATGGGACGCGAGAAGGTGACGCTGCCGCCCAGCCGGTTGATGCGCACGGGATCCCCGTTGGGCAAGGTCAATCCCTCGTTGAAAACAAAGCTGGAGCTCTGCTGGTTGGAGATGTTGACGTTGTAGGAGGTGGGGATCTCCAACGTGGCAATGCGCGGGTCGGTGAAGTTCAAATCAAACAGAGTTTCGTTGGTGCCCAACTGCACATTGAAGCTGGCGCTCTGGTTGTTGCCGCCCAGGTTTTCCTCGGAGACGCTGAGGCCGGCAAAGACCCCTGTGGCCGAGCTGACGCCGATGGTGCCGCTCAAGGTGCCGGTGCGGCGCTCTTCCACGTTCACCACCACCACCACCTTGTCGGGATCCTGGCCGGGGTTGAGCCCCACATTTACATCCTGAAAGAGGTTGAGGTTGAAAACCGCCTGCAGGTCTTCCTGGATTTGGTTGCGGTTGAACACATCCCCTGGCTTGGACTTCAGCTCGCGGGTGATGATGAAGTCGCGGGTTTTGGTGTTGCCCTGCACGCGAATATCCTCGATCTCCCCTTCGGCAATTTCTAGGGTGAGGGTGCCATCTTCGGAGGAGCGCACATCTGTCACTTTGGCCAGCACGTAGCCCTTGTCGGCATACCACTGCTCAATCTCGGCCACTGCTGCCTGCAGCTTGCCAAAGTTGAGCACCCGCCCTTCCTGGTCGGCAAAGGCCTTTTGGAGCACCTCCGGATCCAAAACTTTTGCCCCTTCCGTGCGCACGGCTTTGAGGGTGGGGTTGGGCTTGACTTCAAAGGTAACTCGCACCCCCAGAGGCGTATCGGAAGGCACCGCCCGCACATCGGCAAAAAAACCGGTGGCAAACACGGCGTTGATGTCTTCCCGGAGTTGGGAACGAGTGGAGACCTCGCCGGCGCGGGTACGGATAACTTTGTAAACCTGCTCGATCAGCTCTGGGTCGTCGGTACCCTCGACCACCACCTCTGCCACCAAAACTTCAACTTCTGGCTCGCCGGCGGCGGGGGTAGGTGTGGGGGTGGGTTGGGCGGGGGCATCGCCACCGGTGCGCAGATCCAGGGTGCCGGGTTGGGGCTGTGCCCAAGCTGCAGCGGTGTGTAGCACCATCCCACAGGTCAGGGCTGAAGCTAGCCAAGGGCAGAGCTGCCTGGAACAATTCATAGGGATCCCTCGCCTCGCACACCACAAAGATTGGAAAGCCGGGCCAAGATTGCGCTAAAACCCTCTGCCGCCCAGCGGTGGACAATTGCCCTGAATTATATCAACCCCCATCCCTGGGGATCCGAGCATTGCCGCGAGCCGGATTGCGGGCTTGGGCAGTCTGAGGTGCAAGCAGCCGCCTCTTCTTTACGGCAGGCGCAGGGATCCCTGGCAGCGCTGGCCACAACTCTGCGGCTCGCCTGCCTCGGCGGCCAAGTTGGCTTGGGAGTTGAGGATAAGGATTGTGATGGGGGCAGGGGGCGGTGAGGGGCTGCTGCGCCAACCCCATCTGCCGGCGAAGTGCTGCGTTGGGGTGTTGGGCACGACGAAGACAATGTTTTGTAGGACATTGCTTTGTAGAGGGGTGGCGCTGTTCTGTCTGCTGTCGAGGAGCACCGTTTGCTCCGGCAGGAGCGTCTGGGCCAGAGCGGCTGGAGCTAGGCCTAGGCAGAGCAGAGCTGCTGCCCCAGAGAGGGGTTTGGCCGACATCATCACCGTTTTCCCCGTAGAGCCGAGATGCTAGCACCCTAGCTCGCCCTGCTGAAATGGCTCCACCCCTTTGCCGCAAAAAGGGTTACGCAACAGGGCAAGCTTCTCCCCTGCGCCTGAGGAAGCTGCGAACTCTGCCCTCTTCCAGGGAAAGCCTCAGAAACTTACGCCCCCATGCGGATACTGCCGAGCTAGTCACCCGCCCCTGAACCATCTGGCTGGGCCCGCTCCCGCTCTTGGCTAAGACGGGCCACCTGGGCTTCCAGCTCTTGAATGCGGTGCAACAACTGCTCGATTGCCCGTCCCACCGGGTCAGGCATGAGGTGGTGATCGAGGTCGATGCCGTGGGCGGGGATGCGGCGTTGATGGGGTGGGATGACCGCTCGACCTGGGATCCCGACTACCGTCATGCCGGGGGCCACATCTTGAATCACCACTGCATTGGCCCCGATGCGGGCTCTGGCGCCGATGCGAACTGGCCCCAGGATCTTCGCCCCTGTGCCCACGATCACCCCATCTTCTAGGGTGGGATGCCGTTTACCTTTGGTCCAAGAGGTGCCCCCCAAGGTAACCCCGTGGTAGAGGGTGACGTCATCGCCAATTTCCGCCGTCTCCCCGATCACCACGCCACAACCATGGTCAATGAAAAAGCGCCGTCCAATCCGGGCTGCCGGGTGGATTTCGATCAACGTAAAGGAGCGAGAAATGAAACTGAGCAAGCGGGCCAGAAAAAAGCAGCGCCGCTGCCACAGCCAATGGGCGATGCGGTGTAGGAAGAGAGCATGTACCCCGGGGTAGGTGAAAAGTACCTCCCAGCGGTTGCGCGCCGCCGGATCCCGCTCGAAGACACAGTCGATGTCTTCCCAGAATTGCTGCCAGAACCCCAGTTTTGGCTCCGGCTTGGCAGAAGAGGAAGAATCACTCCCCCCTGTCTCAGGGCTTTCCACCGCCGACGGCAAGGACTCCGTCCCGCTAACGCGAGAGGACTTTGTCCTGCTGGCGCGAGAGGACTCCGTTAGCATGAATGGCCTCCGGTGAGAAACCTCCACTGCTTCCCCTTCTAGCACTTTTTGTCGTCAGCAGGGGGAGCCCCCGCCAGTCTCCAGGATGCCTGTTGACGCTTTTCGTCAAAAGTGGATGAAAATGAGATTACGATAGGAGCTGAATTTGCCTGTCCCCTGTTGTCGCTAAACTGGCTGGCTACCATGCTGGATCCCCTTTTGGAAGAGAAAATCCGCAACCAGGTTCGTACCCACAAAGTGCTGATTTATATGAAGGGCACCCCAGAAATGCCCCTATGTGGGTTTTCCTACGCTGCCGTTCGCATATTGGATAGCTTGGGCTTCCCCTACACGGCAATTAACGTGCTGGAGGATCCCGAGCTTCGCCAAGGGATCAAAGAGTTTTCCAACTGGCCTACTATCCCGCAGATCTATATTGACGGGGAGTTTGTGGGCGGCTGCGACATCCTCCAAGAGATGCACGCCCGCAACGAGCTGCGCCCCCTGGTGGAGGCGGCTTTTGCCAAGGCCAGCACTCAATCTTGAAGATCCCATGCTCACCCCGAACCGCCTTCGGCAGCTCCTGGCCGAGAAGCTACAGGCCACCTACGCCTATGTAGAGGACGAATCCCACCGCCACGCTGGCCATAGGGGACGGCAGCAGGGATCCGGGGGGCACTACCGCGTGCAGGTGGTGTCGCCTCTGTTTGCCGGCAAAACTTCTCTGCAACGACACCGCTTGGTGTACGCCGCTCTGGCAGAGGAGATGGGGCAGAGTATCCATGCTTTGGCGTTGCAAACTTACAGCCCAGAAGAGGTGGCGGCAGCCGGGATCTCTCACGATTGGATAGCATAGAGGGCGAAATGGCTGCCCCGGCGGGGTAAGGGAGGAAGTATGGCAGCTCTTTTGGCCACCTGGCTGATGTCGGCCTTGAGCGTGATGATTTTGGCTTGGCTTTTGCCCGGGATACACGTCTCCGGGTTTGGAGGTGCCTTGGTAGCGGCACTGGCTATTGGGCTAGTCAACAGCTTGGTGAAGCCGTTTCTGCAGTTGATCACCCTGCCGATTACAATCCTGACGCTAGGTTTGTTTTGGCTGATTTTAAACGGCATCTGCTTAGCCATTGCCGACTTCTTGGCCGGAGATGCTTTCAACATCGACAACTTTGGTTGGGCTTTTGTCGGTGCCATCGTGCTCTCCCTCGTCAGCGGCTTGGTTCAGCGCATCTTCGAGCAAGCCAGCTAGGCTTGAATTTCTCGTGAAGGGATAAAACCTTTCAGCATCCTGTGATCCAGCAAGCGACTGGTTAGGATCCCTCCTAGCCAGGGAGGTGTTTCCATACTTGGCTTAATGCTGGAAAATCCATTATAGGTAGGTTTCAACTCTGAACCAAGAACTGGGATATTCGTGCGCTCGCACAAGCCGGGATAAAGTCCTGCCAGGCCACCTCGAACCTCTCTTCAGCAAGATTGTATCCCGCTAGCCCTCTATCTTTGTTGCTGACAACCACAGCCACTCGAAATAGGAAACAGCACGCCAGGGTTATTGCAAATCGCATCCAAACTGCTTGTTGTGTAGATCTCCAGCTCCTTTTTTTGTAGAGATGGTTGCAGCAGTGCAGAGGGCCAGAGGAGAGTCTTTAACTTGCTTGGAACGGCCCGTGTTAGATCAGAATCTACAATTTAGGAGCTGACGGGTATGAAGGCGTTGTTGCTCTATCCTCGCTTTCCCCAATCTTTCTGGTCATACAATCGCACCATTGAGATGGTGGGTCTGAAAGCACTGATGCCACCTCTGGGCTTGATCACAGTTGCCGCTCTGTTGCCCCAGGACTGGGAGCTTCGCTTTGTGGATCGCAATGTTGCCCCCGAAACGGAAGCCGATTGGCAGTGGTGCGACCTGGTGATCCTGTCGGCCATGCTGGTGCAGAAGCAGGATTTTCACGCCTTAATTCGCAAAGCTGTGCAATTGGGTAAAAAGGTGGCAGTGGGAGGGCCCTATCCCACTTCTCTGCCCCAAGATGCTCTCGACTCTGGAGCCCACTACCTGGTTTTGGACGAAGGGGAAGTGACCATACCGGCTTTTGTCAAGGCTCTAGAATCTGGGCAAGAAGTGGGCATTTTTCGAGCCACAGAAAAGCCAGATGTCACCCAAAGCCCTCTGCCGAGATTTGACCTGATGCGCATGGATCAATACTTCATGATGTCAGTGCAATTCTCGCGGGGTTGCCCCTTTAATTGCGAGTTTTGTGACATCATCTCTCTTTATGGACGCAAGCCCAGAACCAAAGAGCCAAGCCAAATGCTTGCCGAGCTGCAAGCCCTCTACGACCTGGGCTGGCGTGGCTCGGTCTTTGTGGTGGATGACAACTTTATCGGCAACCAGCGCAATGTCAAGCGATTTTTACGCGAGCTGATCCCGTGGAGCAAGGAGCGCAACTATCCATTTACCTTTATGACAGAGGCTTCTGTCAACCTAGCTGAAGATGAAGAGTTGATGCAGTTGATGGTAGAAGCGGGGTTCTATGCGGTCTTTCTGGGTATTGAGACCCCAGACCAAGACAGCTTACAGATGACTCAAAAGCTACAGAATACCCGCCACCCCCTGGTAGAGGCTTGTCGCAAGATCAACGATGCTGGGCTGTTGATCTACGCCGGGTTTATTCTGGGCTTTGACGGAGAGCGGCCAGGTGCGGGGGAGCGCATTCAGGCTTTTGTCGAGCAGACCGGTATTCCTCAGCCGATGTTGGGCATTTTACAGGCTCTACCCAACACCCAACTGTGGAATCGCCTCAAAAAAGAGCAGCGGTTGCTGGAGGGAATTGGCGTCACCGAATTTGGGGATCAAAACACGCTGATGAACTTTATTCCCACCCGTTCTCCATCTGAAATTGCCCGGGAATATCTGGAGAGTTTTTGGAAGTTGTATGAGCCGGCGCGATATCTCTCTCGTTGTCTGCGACAATGCCTGAATATAGGGGTTAAAGCAGGCCGGCGACAAGTGATGAGGCTGCCCCTTCAGAAAGGGATCCACCTCCTTCTCCAGCTCATTTGGCAACAAGGGATCCGCCACCCGCAAATTCGCGCCCAATTTTGGCGACAACTGTGGACAATTTGGCGGCGCAAGCCCAGCCTGCTGAACCTGTATTTGGGTTTGTGCGCGGCAGGGGAACACTTTTGGGAGTACCGGGAGTTGGCCCGCGCTCGCCTCAGCCAGCAACTAGGATACGATCCGTTGCCTGCCGACTCATCGTCAGGATAAATGCGACGACGACAGTTTGCAGCACTGGGGCTGGGATCCCTCTGGGCTCTTCAGGGGGGCTCTCTGCAGGCCTAGACCGCTGGAGATTGGTTGGCCGTGGAGCTGTTCAGCCGCTGGGGTGGGGTTCCCTGAACAGCTCTTTTGTCTTGAATCCGCAGCCCTAACATCTGCACCGGCTCCTTACTCCACCCCAAGCAGGGGGTCTGGTGCCATCCCAACCTGAGAAGCTGTCCTCAGGAGCTAGCTTTGGGAGTGACCTTCAAAATGGTGGAACGGGATCTAGACGGAGCTGAACCATTCGCCTGGGGCTCCTTGGCCATCCCACCGCCGGTGGAAGCTGCTTGTGCTCCGCGCCGCTGCCGCAGTCCAGCCGCCTTGGCCTGCTGGCCTGTCATGCTGGCCTTCATTTTGGCTTTGCTGGTTGAGAGGGCTTTCCCTTTGACAGAAGAACCTTCTTTTTCGGCCAACACCTGCAGGGCCATTTCCAGGGTGACTGCTTCGGCAGGGATCTCCTTGGGCAAAGAAGCATTGACCTTGCCGTGTTTGACATACAGCCCGTAGGGGCCGTCGTGCAAAGTGACCGCTTCGCCATCCTCAGGATGGGATCCCAGCTCGCGCAGGGGTTTGGCCGAGCCGCGCCCACGGCCTTTTTTGGGCTGGGCCAGCAGCTCCAGCGCCCGCTCCAAGCTGATGGTCAGCACATTCTCATCGGCAGGCAGCGAGCGGAAATCCCCGTCGCAGACCACGTAGGGGCCGAAGCGGCCAATCCCTGCTTGCACCTTCTTCCCCGACTCTGGGTGCTCCCCCAACGTGCGCGGCAGGCTGAGCAGCTCGAGGGCAATCTCAGGGGTGACCTCCTCCGGCTTCAGCCCTTTGGGGAGGGAGGTGCGCTTGGGCTTTTTGTTCTTCTCCGACACTTCCCCCAACTGCACATAAGGGCCGTAGGGACCCTGGGGAATCACGTAGACCGGCTCTTGGGTTTCCGGGTGGAAGGCGATGGGCTTGGAACCTTCCTGCTTGCGCCGAATGAGTTCCTCGATGTGTTCGGCGCTGAGATCGGCGGGGGGAATATCCTCCGGCAGGTTGGCGCGCACCTCTCCCGATTCAGTCTCTACCGACACATAGGGGCCGTAGGGGCCAATGCCGATCTTGACAGGCAGGTTCTCCAGGTGAATGGAGCGGGCCAGGCCGGAGTCGATTTCCAACTCGCGCGCCTTCACCTGGCCTTCTAGACCCTGCTCTCCCAGAAAGAAGTGGCGCAAATAGGGCAGCCAGTCTGCCTGGCCAGAAGCGATGTCATCGAGGGTTTGCTCCATCTCGGCGGTGAAGCGGGTGTTCACTAAGTTGGGAAAGTATTTTTCCAGTAGCTCGGTAACCGCAAAGGCTGTGTAGGTGGGCACAAGAGCGTTCCCCATCGACCTCACGTAGCCACGGCTCATGATGGTGTTCAGGATGGTGGCGTAGGTGCTGGGGCGGCCAATCCCCTCACTTTCCAACACCTTGACCAGGGAAGCCTCCGTAAAGCGAGGCGGCGGCTGGGTTTCGTGGCCCACCGGCTCCAACTGCAGGCAGCTCAAGGGATCCCCCTGCCGCAACAGGGGCAGGTGCACTTCCCGATCTTCCAAAGCCGCCTCTGGGTCGTCGGATCCCTCCACATAGGCGCGGAAGAAGCCGGGAAAATCGATGCGCTTGCCACTGGCCCGAAACACCGCATCATCCACCGTGATGAGCACAATGGTGTGGGTCTGTCGTGCCTCGGCCATTTGGCTAGCGACGGTACGCTTCCAGATCAGGTCGTAGAGGGCTAGCTCCTGCCCTGTGAGGGGGGTTTGGCTGGGCAGGCGAAATTCTGACCCGGCGGGACGAATGGCCTCGTGGGCTTCTTGCGCCCCCTTGGTTTTGGTGGTGTACTGCCGAGGTTCGGGGCTGAGGTACTCCTTGCCGTACATCGACTCCACGCAGGCGCGGGCAGCGCGGATGGCCTGTTCCGACAGGTGTACCGAGTCGGTACGCATGTAGGTGATGTAGCCCTCTTCATAGAGCTTTTGGGCGATGCGCATCGTCTGCTGAGCCGACAGGCGCAGCTTGCGGTTGGCCTCCTGTTGCAGCGTGGAGGTGGTAAAAGGAGGGG
>NZ_JANSIZ010000076.1:0-10940 GCF_047462315.1 Synechococcus sp. H60.2
GCAGAAGAAGAGACAAAAGCTCTGCTGTCAAGCGGGTGAGGAAACCCCACCCGCCTACGCGGTGGGGTAGTTCATTTTTTGTCCAACTGACTTTGCAACCACCCTTGGATATCCCGCAAACTTTCTGGGGAAACCTCGTGGCCCATTGCGTACTCGCGGTAGGTAAAGCTTAGGGGCAAAGAGGCAAAGTAGTCGCGGATCTGGCGGCCAAAAGCCACCGGCAAGACGGCATCGGCGGTGCCGTGAACCACCAGGATACTGAGGTGCTGCAGCCGGGCGGGTTCTACCGCCTCAGCTAGGATCTCTGGCGAAAGGCGACCGCTAATTGCCACCACCCCGGCCAGCTTTTCAGGCTGGGTGAGAGCCAGATACAAGCTCATAATTGCCCCCTGGCTAAACCCCAGCAAATACACCTGCGCCGGATCCAAAGCCAGGCTCGGGATCCCCTGATCCAGAAAGTGGCTTAAAAGCTCCCGGCTGCGGCGGGCTTGCTCCGGATCCCCCACCAGCCCTTCCGGCGTCCAAGCCATTTCAAACCAGGCAAAGCCGCCCGCCCCCCAGGGAAGCGGTGCCCTTAGGCTAATTACCGCTAGGCGGGGATCCAAGTAAGGAGCCAATTGGAGGAGATCCCCCTCGTGGCTGCCGATCCCGTGCAGCATCACCAACACCGGCACCTTTCCAGGCCTACCTTGGCGGGGGGGTTGCAAGCGGTAGGCAAGGGGCAGAGAAGAAGACACTGCACTCCTCAGGAAGAGGGACGCCTATTGCTGGCCTAGACCCACTCCCGGGGCTGGCGCAGCACTTCGTAGAGCTGGGCTTCCCAGCTATCGGGCGGCGGCTCGTAGCCGTATTCCCAGCGCACCAATGGCGGCAATGACATCAGGATCGACTCAGTGCGGCCTTGGGTCTGCAGCCCAAAGATCGTGCCCCGGTCGTAGACCAGGTTGAACTCCACATAGCGCCCGCGCCGGTAGAGCTGGAACTGTCGCTCCCGCTCCCCCCATTCCATCCCCTGCCGCCGCTCTACAATCGGCACATAGGCCGGCAAGAACGCCTCGGCACAGGCTTGCACCAGCTCAAAAAGATGTTCCCAACTGCGGGATCCCACCCGCGCCTGGAGTGGCGGCGGCTCAGAGGCAAGCTGGTCAGGATCCGCTTCTGCCTCCCCCTCAGGACGGTAGAGCAGCCCGGGCCGGTCGTCTTGATAATCAAAGAAAATGCCACCAACGCCGCGGGCCTCGCCCCGATGGGGCAAGAAGAAGTAGCGGTCGCACCAGATCTTAAAAGCCGGGTAGTAGGCCGGATCCAGCCGGTCGCAAGCCGCCTTGATGGTGCGGTGAAAATGGGTTGCATCCTCCTCAAACAGGTAGTAGGGGGTGAGATCCATGCCGCCGCCAAACCACCAAACCGGCCCTGCTTCAAAATAGCGGTAGTTGAGGTGAACTGTTGGCACATAAGGGTTGCGGGGGTGCAACACCATAGAGGTGCCGGTGGCGTAGAAGGAATGACCTGCTGTCTCCGGACGCTGCTTGAGGATCGAGGGGGGCAGCTGGGATCCGAACACCTCGGAAAAATTGACCCCTCCTTGCTCGAACACCCCTCCCTGCTGAATGACCCGCGAGCGACCGCCGCCACCGCCAGGACGCTCCCAACTGTCCTCGCGAAACTTGGCTTTGCCGTCCAGTGCCTCTAGTCGAGCACAGATCTCATCCTGGAGATGCCGCATAAACTGGCTTACTCGTTGACGAGCATCCAGCAGCGGTGCTGTCGGGCTTGCGGTCAGCATCATCGTCTTCCCGTCTCTCGAAATGGACAAAACAACTCCTCTACTAAGGGCAGACCCCCGCCTCAGGCCTTGCAGGCGCGGAGAACCCTTCTCGGCAATCTAGGCCATCTCTAGATTACTCTAGTTTTAAGTGGGAACGACCGCGTGGGGGCGGAGCCTTGCCCACTTGTTCCGCTCCTCGCGAAAACTCTGGCAGGCCACCACATCCCACTCCATCTCGGTGCCCCCGTTGCGGATATTGACGTTGATCTGGGGTCCTTGCGGCTCAAAATCCGGCGTCAGGGTGAGGTGGGGCTGTTGGTGCTGCGCTTCCACGGCGTGATAGGTGGTGCAGCGATCCACATAGTAGCAGTGAATACAAATGCACATGGCTGCTGCCTACCCGAAAGAGTCTGTGATCTCGACAATAGCATCCTGTCTGCGGAGAGACGGGGGATCCGGCTTGCTCAACCGATCCTTGAGACATTTCTTAGGAAAGAGAGGCATTTCCCCTTCTCTCGTCTAAAATCTCAAGGTACTCATCCACCCATGAGGCTAAGGCTTGGTTCCTGGTCAGGATCAAGCCAAGCAGGCTATCCTGAGGAATTGCCATGAACACCCACACCCGCTACCGCTTTACCTGCACCCTCTCCTTTGGGGATATCTACGGCCAGATCATCGTTTGGCTAATCGTGATTTTTGCCGGCCTGGGCGCCGCCCTCTCTTTGATGAACAGCCCCCTCTACGCCTTTCTCACCATCGCGCTGATCTTGGTCATCTCCCTGCCTTTTCTGCTCTTTGCCTTTGTGACGACGCTGCTCAACCACATCGAGTTTGTGGCTGTTCCTTCAGAGGAAGAAGAGGAAGGGCGCACTGGGGCGGCCAAGTCGCCAGTGGCCGTCAGCTAGCAGCAGTCTAACCTAGCGGCCCCAGGGAGGAGCTGGGGGCAGGGACAGCGGCGCTTTCTCTATTAAGGGTTGTTTAAAGCTTTGTCAAATTTTGTTATAGTTGGATCCAGCAGCCTCGCGGCTTGATCCCTTTGCCGTTGGCACTTCCTAACTGAGGAAGGCGACAGGCGGTCTACAGCTGGCTCAAGAACGGGCTGCAAGACCGTTGAAGAGGTGCATGCAGGGGTGATGTGAGGTGAGGGAGAATAACTTGATCCAGCTCGACTACCGAGTGTACCGGCTGGCGCGGCTGTTGAGCGAATACCTCAATTTGGGGGAGTTAATTGCGGTTTCCGCTGGATCCCTGGAGGAGGAGCCGCTGGCTCCCGCCGAGTGTTCTGCCTGCTGAGCTGGATCTGGCGCCAACAAGCGGGATCCCGTAGGCTAGGTAACTTGTCTCCCGTTGCATCTCCTATGCGGATCCCTTCCTGGTGGCCACAGCTCAGTTTTCAGGTCTGGCTAATCTTCGTCGGTCGGCTGCTTTCCCAAACCGGAACCGGCTTTGCCCTCTTCTACACCCCCCTCTTTTTTGTTGACCAGGTGGGGCTAAGGGCCACTCAAGTGGGGCTGGGACTGGGCCTCATGGCTCTAAGTGGCGTGCTTGGCCGCATTCTCGGCGGCTCAATGGCTGACGGCGCTTGGGGGCGCCGCTCCACTTTGATCCTCTCGCTGGCCATTTCTGCTGCTGGCTCGTTTGGGTTTGCCCTCTCCCAGGGTTTCTACAGTTTTGCCCTGGCCAGTCTGGTAGCGGGGATGGGTCAAGGTTTGTACTGGCCACCAGTGGAGGCAATTGTAGCCGACCTAACCACGCGCGAGCAGCGCAACGAAGCCTATGCCCTCAACCGCCTGGGGGATAACTTGGGCCTCAGCCTCGGCGTGGCCATGGCCAGCGCTCTGGTAGCCCTGACAAAGAACTACCGCCTCTTGTTTGTTATCGACGGCCTCACCTACTTGATTTTTCTAGCGCTGCTCTGGTTTTGCATTCGGGAAACTCGGGTAGCTCAGTCGGCGGCAGAGCCCCTGTGGGCCGGCTGGAAAACTGCCCTGAGGGATCGCTCCCTGGTGGTGTTTGCCCTGGCCAACATTTTCTTCACCACCTACATTGCCCAGCTCAGCAGCAGCTTGCCCCTTTACTTGCGCAAGGGGGCTGGGATCCCTGAGGTACAGATTGGCACGTTGTTTGCCCTGCACGGCGCCCTCATTGCCCTGCTGCAGCTGCCGGCAGCTCGTTGGCTCAATCGCTGGACGCGCGTCCGTGCCCTCCAGGGATCTGCACTGATGTGGGGGCTGGGATTTGGATTGATTTGGCTCAGCAGCTTGGCAGCGCAGTTGGGAGCGATGCCAGCTATGGGGATGGCGGCTTTGGCCTTGGCGGTGCTCTCGTTGGCCTTGGTGAGCTACAATCCCTCCGCTTCGGCGCTGGTGGCAGATTTGGCCCCGGATCATCTGCGGGGGGTCTATCTGTCGATCAACTCCCTCTGCTGGGCAGTAGGCTTTGCTATCGGGCCGCTAATCGGGGGGATGGCTCTGGATCTGCCGCCCCCTTGGGCAGGAGGGCTGTGGCTCTTCTGGGTGTCTACCGTCAGCCTGGTTTGGGGGATCCTCGGCTTTTTGGATGGCACCCTACCCTGCAGAGTCAATGCGGCGACGGCCTCTCCGCCGCAAGCGGCTGTTCCCCTGCGCAAGGCAGAGCCCCAGGGTAGGAAGCTGGATGGTTTGTTAAGCTGATGTTACCTTCAACCCTCGCAGCATGAGTCGTATTTGCATTCTTGGGGGTGGCTTTGGCGGGTTGTACACAGCCCTGGAGCTCGTCCGCCGACCTTGGCCGGAGCCGCCACAGATTACGCTGGTGGATCGGCAGGAGCGCTTTGTCTTTGCCCCGTTGCTCTACGAGCTGCTCACGGGCGAGCTGGAAGACTGGGAGGTGGCTCCCCGCTTCCAGGATCTGCTGCCGCCAGAGTCGGTGCAGTTTTGCCAGGGCTCTGTGCAGTCCATCGACCTGAAAGCCCGCCGCGTCCTGCTGAGAGAGGGGCAAAGCCTGGAGTACGACACCTTGGTGCTGGCGCTGGGAGGGGAAACCCCTCTGGAGAGCGTGCCGGGAGCAGCGGAGTTTGCCTTTCCCTTCCGCACCCTGGCAGATGCCCAACGGCTGCGGGCCCACCTGAAAACTCTGGAGGCGCGGGATCCGGCTCAGCCGATAACTCTGGCCATTGCCGGGGCGGGGGCAAGCGGCGTGGAACTGGCCTGCAAATTGGCAGACCGGCTGGGATCGCGGGGACGGATCCGTCTTATTGAGGGGGGATCCCGGATTTTGTCGGGCTTTGCTCCTTCCAGCCGGGAGGCGGCCCAAGTGGCGTTGGCCCAACGGCGGGTGCAGGTGGAGTTGCAAACCAAGGTTTTGGGCATCGAGGCCCTGGGTGAGAACAGCGCCCCCCCCTTCCGCCTACAATTGCAGCGGCTGGAGGCCCAGGAGACGGCTACGGATCTTGTGGATGCGGTGCTGTGGACCGTCGGAACCCGACCGGCAGCGGTGATCGCCAACTTGGATCTGCCCAAAAGTGAGCGGGGACGGCTGCAGGTTTTGCCCACCCTGCAAACTCCCCCCTTTCCAGAAGTGTTTGCCCTGGGAGACGTAGCGGCGGTGGTGGATGCCGAAGGCCAGCCGGTGCCCGCCACCGCCCAAGCAGCTTTTCAACAGGCCGGCTATTGCGCTTGGAACCTGTGGGCCTTGCTCACGCAGGAGCGGCCCCTGCTGCCGTTCCGCTACTTTTCTCTGGGGGAAATGCTCAGCTTGGGGACGGATACGGCGGCGCTTTCTACCCTCGGCGGCCTCACCCTGAGCGGCCCCCTGGGCTATTTGGCCCGACGAGCCATCTACCTGGTGCGTCTACCTACCCTGGAGCACCAGCTCAAGGTGGGATGGAACTGGATCACCCGCCCGCTGTGGCAGGCCCTAGGAGCCCTGTAGCTGGCGGGAGCGCTCGTAGGCTGCCCGCACCGCCTGCATCAAGGCCCCCCGTACTCCCCCCTCTTCCAGGACTTGGATCCCGGCGATGGTCGTTCCCCCTGGGCTGGTCACTTGATCCTTGAGAAGGGCGGGGTGGAGCTTCTCGTGCTGTAAAAGGGCAGCCGTGCCCGCCAAGGTCTGCATCGCCAGTTGGGTGGCGAGGGGACGCGGCAGACCCACCCCCACCCCCCCGTCGATCAGCGCTTCCAGGATCACCGCCAAATACCCCGGCCCCGATCCCGACAGGGCCGTCACCGCATCCATTTGGCTTTCGGCCACCGTCACCACCTGGCCTACAGCCCGAAACAACCTTTCCACCTGCTCCTTCTGATCAGGCGTCACTCCTGGCCCGTAGCAGATAGCCGTGATCCCTGCTCCCACCAGCGCCGGTGTGTTGGGCATGGTGCGCACCACCCTCTGCTGGGGAAAAGCCTGCTGCAACTGCTGCAAAGGGATCCCGGCCATAATCGAGATCACCAACTGCGCGGCGGACGGCTGGCCCATCTCAGCCACCACCTGCGGGAAAACCTGGGGCTTGACGGCCAAAAATACAATCTCAGACTCTCCCGCCTGAGATAGATCCGCCAACAGCCGAATGCCCAGCTCCTGCTGTAGGGTCTTGGCCTTGTCCGGGTCGGGCTCCCGCAAAGCCACCTGAGCTGCAGGATAAAGCCCCGCAGTCACCCAACGCCGCAGCAGGGCGGATCCCATGGCTCCCCCCCCGATCACACTCAGCAGTGGTCGCTCCATACTGGCTAGTGCTGGCCCACCGCCTGCAAATGTTCATAGCTGCTGGGCCAGAGAGGGGCAGGGCTGTGCAAGGGACGCTGCAGCGGCTGCACCCCTTGGCTACTGGGGGTGGAGACCGTCACCGTGCTGGGGGTGAACAAAAAAATGTTTTCGCCAATGCGCTCCTGGTGGCCATCGATGGCGTAGGTGCCACCGGCAACAAAATCCACCGAGCGCTGTGCTTCGGCGGGATCCATCAGGGTCAAGTTCATGATCACCGTCTTGCGCTCCCGCAGGTACTGGATGACTTGAGCCATCTCGTCAAAGCTGCGCGGCTCCAGCACCACCACTTCGCTGGTGGGTGGGTTGACGCCCGGTAATCCAATTACGTTGCTCCCCATACTGCCCCCTGCTAAGCGATCCCGAGGTTGACTGCGCCGATGGCCCCGCGACTCTTCTCGACCGGCAGACCCTTCCCCGGCTTCCGCTCCCCGTTGTCGGCGTCCGCGTGGAAGGGCACTGGCTTCCTGCTCTTCAGGAGCCGGTTGGGAACGGCGTCCCTCGTAGAGCACTTTGTAATCATCCTGCTCTTCCATCTCAGGGTACTCTTCCAGGCCGTCCACGGGATCATTCAGGCCCACAAAATCTCTTACCCTGCTCCAAATTCCATTGACATTCATCGTCCAAATCCTCACTACAGGTCATGGTTTGCGGCAAGCGCAGGATTCAGCCTCTTGATTGGATCTTGAGTGGCCCAGTCAAGCCAAAGGGCATCTCCAACCTTTATTTTTTTAGTTAAAGTCTTTCAGAAGGTCGAGACAGGGTTTGCTCAAGAAGCTGCCGAGGCAGGTTAACAAAACCCATGGGTTCGACGAGTCGAGTTTACCCAGAAGAAGTGAAGATGTCATCCCACTTGTCCAGCCACTGCTTTGGCCAGAGTCTACTGCGCTCCTTGTCCAGCTTGAACACGTGTTAACGGGAGTGACGCAAATGATTACAAGTTTCCCTAAAATTTCCCCGACAGGGTAAATTTTGGGCGGGATTGCCCTGTTTTTGCCCGATTCAGGCCGAACTCCAACCCAGAGCGTGCCCTGCAGGGCAACTCCGGAGTTGCGCGGCTTTACACAAAATTTAATCACAATTCAGCGGCTTCATGGAGGCTCCATCTATGCTATTTCCGCTCGGCATCGGCGAACAAAGCGCGCCCCAGCCGAATCAGGTTGGAGCCTGCGGCTACCGCCAGGGGGTAATCGTCGGACATGCCCATGGAGAGGGTGTGCAACTGCAGATGCTCGTAGCCGCTGCGCTGGATGTGATCGGCCAACTCGGCCAGCTTGCGAAACAGCTCTAGAGCTGCCTCTGAGCTCAAGCCCAAAGGCAAAATGGTCATCAGGCCCACAATTTGCACCTGTAGCAGTTGGTTCAGTTGCGGCAGGCTTTGCAGCAGATCGGGGATGAGCCAGCCGAATTTATTGGGATCCGGGGCCAATTTCACCTGCAAGCAGAGCTTGGGGGTAAGGTGCAGCTCCCAGGCTTTTTGGTTGATCAGCTTGGCCAGGCGCAGGCTATCAACGCTGTCAATCCAGGCAAATTGTCTGAGGGCCGGCTTTACCTTATTGGTCTGCAAATGCCCGATCAAGTGCCAGACAATATCGGTCAGATCCTGCAGTTGCGCCTGCTTGGCGGCTGCCTCTTGCACTCGGCTTTCGCCAAAGTGGCGGATCCCGGCTCGATAGGCGGCGCGGATGTGGTTGACGCTGTAGCCTTTGCTCACCGCCATGATCTCCACATGGCCTGGGATCCGGGCGCGGATGGCCTGAATGCGGCTGTGAATGAGCTCTTCGTCAACGGGGGGCGGCGACGCTTCAAGGGAGCTGGAAGAAGGCGGAGACATGGCTAGGGCCACCTAGGAAGCTAGCAGAAGATCTCGACAGAGAGAGTCCAGTCCTCGTTTTGTCTGGATACTTCGAGATTGGAGCCGGTGCTCCAGCGGCCAGGTGGAAACAGGGGGAACCCAGCCATAGCCCAGTTCTTCTGGAGCCTAGCCCAAGGCCGCTGCCAGGATCTGATAGGCCAGCTTGGCGGCGGTGAAGGCGCTGCGGCGATCGGTTTCCCGTTCCCCGGTGACCGCCAGCTCCACCACATCGGCGCCGACGATTTGCCGCTGCTGCCCCAGGGCCCGGATCAGCTCTACGGTCTCCCACCAGCCCAAGCCGCCGGGTTCAGGGGTGCCCGTGGCCGGCACGACCGCAGGATCCAACCCGTCCACATCCACCGTCAGGTAAACCTGGGATCCCAGCGTGGCGATCACCTCGGGGATCCACTCCTGGGCTGGCTTGCCGTGCAGGCTGTGGGCAAAGAAGGTGTGCAAGCGGTGCTTGCGAATGGCCTGGCGGTCTTCGGCGCAGAGGGAGCGGATCCCCACTTGGGTGAGGCGGCCGCCCACTTGCTCCACCACACGGGCCATGGCGGAAGCGTGGGAGTAGCGGGATCCCTCGTAGCTGTCTCTCAGGTCGCAGTGGGCATCGATCTGCAGCACGTGCAGTTCTGGGTAGTGGGGCAGGTGGGCGGCAATCAAGGGGCCAGTGATGGAGTGCTCCCCGCCAATGGAGAGCAGGAACCGCCCTGGCCTTACCCACTCGGCAGCGCGGCGCTGAATTGCGGCCATGGCCAACTCGTGGGCGTCCAGCCCCTCGAACTCCACTGGCGGCGCCGTCCAGTAGCGGGAGGTCTCTGCGGCAAAGTCGGGGTGGAGGGCCGGCTGGCAGTCTCTCACCTCGTCGTAGATCTCTACATAGGCAGAAGCCTGCAACAGCGCCTGAGGGCCTTTGGCCGTGCCTTTGCCGTAGGAGGTGGTGGCCTCGTAGGGGATAGGCAACAGAATGGCTTGGGCCAGCTCCGGATCCGGCTCAGCCAGGCCCAAGAAGGGGAAAGGAGAGCGGTACATGGCAAGAGCAGAAGAGGGGATCCCTATTGTATTGAAAGATCTTGGGATAGCCCGCAAAGATTGGGGTAACCGGCCAAGGGCGGATCCCTTGTAGGATGGCAGCAAACCCTCTAGACTGAGCAAAGGTTGCCCCAGCCGATTTGCTTTCACTCCTCTTGTATCCCGTTTCAACAAGCTAACGAGCCTATGACCACAGCCTCTCAAGCTGCCCTTTTCGACGCCCTTGCCCGGCGCCGTGCCCTCAAGATCATCAGCGGCCTGCAAAACTTCGACCTGCAGTCGGTGCTGAAAGTCACCCGTGCCGCCCAGGAGGGAGGAGCCACTTGGGTGGACATCGCCGCCAGTCCCGAATTGGTGCAGCAGGTGCGAGCGCAAATTGATCTGCCCATCTGTGTGTCGGCGGTGGAGCCGCAGCAATTGGCTGCCGCTGTGCAGGCGGGGGCCGACATGGCCGAAATCGGCAATTACGACAGCTTCTACCCTTCGGGCCGCATCTTCTCCGCTGCGGAAGTTCTAGAGCTCACCCGCCAAACCCGCTCCCTGCTGCCGCGCACGCTTTTGTCGGTAACCGTTCCCCACACGCTGCCTTTGGATCAGCAGGCGGAATTGGCCGAGAAACTGGAAGATCTGGGGGCCGATCTCATCCAAACCGAGGGCGGCACCAGCGCTGAGCCCCGTCACGGCGGATCCCTAGGCCTGATTGAGAAGGCTGCCCCCACCCTGGCTGCCGCCTATGAGATCAGCCGGGTGGTCTCGCTGCCGGTCATCTGCGCCTCTGGCCTCTCAACGGTGACGGTGCCCCTAGCCATCGCTGCCGGCGCTTCAGGAGTGGGGGTGGGCAAAGCTGTCAGTCGCCTTCAGGATGAAGTGGCCATGGTGGCCCAGGTGCGAGCCCTCACGGAAGCTTTGTCTGAAGCACGGGTGCCGGCGCTTGTTTGAATTGGATGGGAGAGTCCTTTTCCCGGTGGGGTGGCTGTGCGCCACCTCTTAAAGTTTTGGCCTTGGCCGATCTAAGGGGGAGCCGGTTGCAGGCTAGAAAGGCAGCTTCTGGAAGAGAGCGGCAAGTGGCAACTGGAAGCCAGGGATCACCTCTTCCCGATCGAGGGTATCTGCGGACTTCAGCAGGCGCTTTGGCTCGTGGGCGGAGCGATAGACCAACACAGAGGGATAGCTTGGTGGCCCCGTACTCAGCGCTCCGCGCCGCTGACGCGAGTAGGGCGGGGCGGAAAAGTCCGTCAGAAATTTTAGTTGCTCATCAATCGTATAGTTGTCACCAAGGTGAGCCTCTAAAACGGTGAAAAACCCGACTGGTGGCAAGCGTTCGGGGGAGATTAATCTCTCAGCCAACCTGCAAGGAGTCCGTCCCGCTGACGCGAACAGAAAAGTCAGCAGAACTTTGGGGATTTGCTTCAAGGAATTGGCTAGAGGCGTCTTGACAACACCGTTACGGGTTCAGCAACGGACTGCGATGAACTACCCCACCGCGCAGGCGGGTGGGGTTTCCCCATCCGCTTTACGGCGAGATTTTTGTCTCTTCTTCTGCCC
>NZ_JANSIZ010000077.1:0-10740 GCF_047462315.1 Synechococcus sp. H60.2
CAGAAGAAGAGACAAAAGCTCTGCTGTCAAGCGGGTGAGGAAACCCCACCCGCCTGCGCGGTGGGGTAGTTCATTCGTAATCAAATACAGGGCGGTGGGGCGTCCCGTTCTGTTCGTGTGAGCGGCGCAGAGCGCTAAAGCTCAGGAAACGTCCTGTGCCATAACAGGAGTCCCTGTTCGCGCAGCGTGGTGTAAGCCATGAAACCCGCACTCGATGCGTCAGCTTGAGGGCGGGAGTACGTCACCATAGTGGCTCTTGCCTTGGCTCAGAAAGCTCGTAAAGGGATCCCTCAGTTTGCAACTGCTGCTATGCTACGGGACAGGTTAGCGGATCCCTTGGCGCTATGCCCTCGCGTCGTTCCAAGTCGGTTTTGAACCCCGGTTCAGAGATGGAGGGGGGGCGTCTCCTAGCCCTAAAAAATCAGATCGAGGCAATCCTCTACTTGAAGGGGCAGCCGTTGGCCCTATCGACACTGGCCCAGTTGGCCCAGTGCAGCCGCGACGAGGCCTACGATGCGCTGTTGGAGCTGATGGAAGACTACGCCCACCGCGACTCCGCCCTAGAGGTGCTGCAGGTGGAGGAGGGGTTTGCTCTACGGTTGCGCGAGCCTTTTTTGGAGCTGGCCAACCAGCTCTTGCCCCCTGAAATCGGGGTGGGCGCCACCCGTACCTTGGCGACTATCGTTCTACGTGGCCCCCTCTCGCAAGCTGACTTGGTGGAGTTACGCGGTCAGGGTGCTTACCAACATGTGGCAGAGCTGGTGGAAAAGGGCTTTGTGACCCGCTATCGCAAAGAAGGCAGCCGCTCCCCCTGGTTGCGGGTGACGGATAAGTTCCATCGCTACTTTACCTTGCAAGACGGGAAAGCTTGCGCTCTAGCTGCAAGGTCAGCGTCGAGATGAAAGGCGCGGCAAACAAGTCCAGTCTATACCGGCGAGTTTACCAATCCTCTAGAAAACAAAACCGGCCAAGGCGTTCTCTACACTTGCATCTTTGTTCGTGGTAGTTTAGACCCCTCAGTTTATTCGCAACAAATGCCTGCGCTACTGAATGGATAACCAAGGAGCTGGCCGGTACGACCTCTCTAAACTCTCTGCTGTGCTGGCCAAAGAATATGAGTGAGCAGCTCAGCTCAACGCAATGGCAAGGCAAGCTAGCGCAGAGCGGGCTTAGTCGGCCATCCAGCGTTTCTATGACAACTGCCAAGCCAAGAAACCAGGGAAGAAGGGCTTTCCCAAGTTCCAGAAGCACTGCCGCTCGGTCGAATACAAGACGACAGGGTGGGAACTCTCACAAGACGGGAAGCATCTCACCTTCCCCAACAGTTTTAAGGCTGGAACCTTTCTGCGGCTGGAAGCTTCTGACCCATGGTTTTACGGCATTTCGCAGATTAAGCAAATCAGGGTAGTGCGGAGAGCCGATGGCTACGACGCTCAGTTTTGCATCGACGTTGACCCGCAGGAAGAACTTCCACCTACGGGTAAGGTTGTCGGTATTGAGTTGGGGCTGACATGCTTCTACGAAGCAACCGACGGTACTGTAGTGGAAAACCCCAGGTTTCTGAGGCAGCGTAGAGACTGGGTGGTGAAACAGGCCGGGGCGCTGGTGTGTCCGTAGCGTGGTTTTGTGCGCTTGCATCAGCGGTGCGGAGCACTAACTGTCTTAAGCGGGTTTGAAATGACCACAAAGTTAAGGATCCCCTCACCGGGGATCCAGATCAAGGAGTCACGGCTTCAGCGGAGAAGGGAGCCCTTCTCCTGAGCCAACATCAGCTAGGTTGCTGGGACTCTTACTTGTTGGGCTGAGGGGTGACTCGCAGGTAGGGCTTAATTTCCTTGTAGCCTTTCGGGAACTTTTCTTTGAGCACTTCCGGATCTTTCAGCGAAGGTGGAATAATGACATCGTCGCCATCTTTCCAGTCGGCGGGGGTGACGACGTTGTACTTATCTGTCAACTCCAGAGCATCGATTGCCCGCAGCAGCTCGTCGAAGTTGCGCCCCGTGCTGGCTGGATAGGTGAGGATAAGGCGGATTTTCTTGTTGGGATCAATAACGAACACTGAGCGCACCGTCAAAGGCAGTCCTTCTTGATTGAGGTTGGTCTGATCCAGCATGCCGTAGAGCTGGGAGACCTTGCGGTCAACGTCTGCCAAGATGGGATAAGTCACCCGGGCATTCTGAGTTTCCTCGATGTCTTTCACCCAGCCGACGTGGGAGTCCACATCGTCCACGCTGAGGGCCAGCACCTTCACCCCTCGCTTCTCGAACTCAGGCATCAGCTTGGCAACAGTACCCAGCTCGGTGGTGCAGACCGGCGTGTAGTCAGCGGGGTGCGAAAACAACACTACCCAGCTATCCCCGGCCCAGGAATAGAAGTCGATTTCGCCGTGGGTGGACTTTTGCGTAAAATTGGGAGCCGTATCGCCAAGTCGGAGAGACATACACTCTTTCTCCTCAGTAAAGGGTTCAGTCCGGTGAGGTCAGGATCCGGATCCTTGCGCTCGATCCGTCTGCTGTCCATTTTGCCACAAAAACTCCACTTTTCCGAGCGGATTTTAGGAGATTTTAAGATCATCGCCAACTTGCCCGCAAGGTGAGAAGCCCTTTCCTAATGTGAACAATTGTTGTGGGCAGTCTTAACATTCTGTAGTTTCCTTACAGGCTGCAACGGCGGCGTGCTAGGGGTATTGTAGACAGTAGACAACAGAATCTAGCTCCTCTGCTGAGGTCATGGGATCGATGGAAAGCCTAGAGGCAGTTACACCTTACAGCCTGGCCACCCTGTGGGCCCAAAAATATGTAGACAAGCTGCGGGCACAGGCGGCCTTGGGCGAGCTGCCGGGTACCCAATTAGCCGACAAGGTGAAGGGATCCCTGCGCTTTGCCAGCTCCCAGGCCTGGGCAAAAACGGAGCGGCTCTTGGCTGCCGAAATCCCGAGGCAGCGGCTGGATCCGGACTTGATCGATCCCTGGCAAATTGCCGAGGACTCCCGCGAGTTATTTGAAAAGGCAGCGGAAAGTTGTGGGGAGGGCCTCTCGCCAGTGCGCTTTTCAGTAAAGATTGCACCGTTCTGTGGCAGCCTGCGGGCCCGCTACAGCGAACGGGATCCGCGGGTGCTGGGCTTTTTAAGCATGCAATTCCACTACACGGGGCAGATGGTCTTGCAAGCTCTATCCCCTCAGGAGCGCAGCCTCTTCCACCCCTACTTGAAGGTCATGGACGACCACCTGTACATGCCCCTGCAGAGGATGTACGAGGGTGCCGCTGTCCACGCCAGCGACAACGCTTCTTCTGCCTCTTTGCTGGCTGTTCAGGAACTGTTGCCCATCGTAACCAGTGTGGCGGAATTTATCTGTGCCGAAGTGGCTCAGCGTTTCCCGGACTATCGCTGCGAAAGCGGCCCCTTGACGAATCTGGAGGTGCGGATTTCCAGCATCCGCGATGTGGAGATGTTCCAGGTGTACCTGGGCGTCTGTGCCTTGGAAGGCAGCGTGGTGGCTGTGCAGCAGGAGCTGTTTCCCCTTTGCGTGATGCTGTACCCCCCTCTGAAGGTGGAGTGGAAACTGGTGCGGCAGATGCTGGAGCTGTTGGATAAGGCTTTGCACTCTCGTCTCAGCCCGGCTAGCTACACTTTCCTCCTGACTTATCTGCGAGCCGTGCAGGGCATGTTCTCGCTGGAGGTTTTCCCCGAGAGCGACCCGATCTGGAGCCATCATCCCGACGTGCTGCGCTATATGGGAACGGCGCAGAAGCTGTTGCAAGAATTGATGGGTCAAAAAGTCACTTGAAAATCCTCACGCTTGTCCACTCTATCTTTAGAGCAGGACAGGCTGTTGGGCTATCGCTCTTCAAACCTGCTGGGATCTACGGAGTGTCCAGGAAAGGGGTGGGCTCCACCAGCTCGGTCACAAATTGGTGCAGAATGGGCAGGTAGCGTTCCCCGGCCACCTGGAGCAAGTTGTTGTGATCGGCTCCCTCGATGGGCACCAAACGCTTGGGATCCCGTGCTGCTTGGTAAAGGGCTTCGGCATGCCAGAAGGGGATCAAGCGATCCTGAGTGCCGTGCAAAATCAGCAGCGGGCAATTGATCTGGGCAATGCGGCTGAGGTTGTCGAAGCGGTCAAAAGGCAGCAGCGGGATGCGGGTCAAGACGCGAAAAGCGGTTACAAAGGTGGATTCTAGGATCAGGCCCCCCACCGGCTTTTGGGCTGCTAGGTAAACTGAGGGCCCACCTCCCACCGAGCGTCCGTAAAGCAAAATCCGCCCCGGCGGGATCCCCTGATCTCGTAGGTAAGCGTAGGCCGCTTCAATGTCTTTGTAGGCACCGGCCTCGGAAGGGATCCCTTCGCTGGTGCCGTAGCCGCGGTAGTCGTAGGCCAAGACGGCAAACCCCCCCTGCTGCAGCTTCCTCAGGCGCGGCAGGATATCTCCTAGGTCCTCGGCGTTGCCGTGGCTGTAGAGGAGGGTATAGGTGGCTGCGGGATTGGGCAGGTAGACCGCTGAAATCTGCAGGCCATCGGCGGTGGTGAGTTTGAGAATGGCCTCCCCATCCTGGTAGCTGGCGGGGCGGGGCAAAAAGATCAGCCGCTCCGATTGAAACCAGCCCAGCCAGAGCAGGTAGCCGTACACCCCCAGGCCAATGAGCAGCAAGGATGGCCCCAGCCGCAGTCCCAGAAAGGGCTTACTCATTGCTCCTTCCCCTCACCCCCGGCCCCTCTCCCTCTAGGAGAGAGGGATTGGGCAGCGACGTTGGGCGCCTTAGGATTTGGCTAGCAGGGCAGAACCTTTCCAAAGGCAAACTCCAATCCAGTTAACCAAAGTGTGGGCGACGATGGTTACCAACAGGTTTCCCGACAGCCACACGCCCATCCCTAGGAGGATGCCCACCGCACTGGCCCAGACGGCATAGGGCCAACCCTGCCACTCTAGCCAGTGTAAAACCCCAAACAAGAGCCCGCTCAGGAGGATCCCGCCCGTCCACCCCAAGGGGCTGGCCACCAGGGCTGTCATCAGCACGCCGCGAAACAGCCACTCCTCGCTCCACCCCGGTAGCACCCCCACCCAGAAGACGTCTCCCCATTGCAAGGGATCCGCCACCAGGTGTAAGTAGGCGGAAGCCGCCCGGCGATAGGCCGGCCAAAGCCAGTAAGCCCCGCCGCTGAGCAGCGCCACCCCCAGCCCCAGCGCCGCTCCCCAGGCGACGGCCAGCGGATCCCAACGGAAGGGCACGCGGAGGGATCCCAGCCAGATCCAGAGGCCGGCGATGAGGGCCAGGATCAGGCTGGTCAGGCCCATCCCGATCAGGATCTGTTGGCGGGTACAGGGTTGCATCTTGGCACTCATGGGAGGAGCCTATTCCCAGCGTAGGGCGAATTCCGACAAGAACGGCTGCCCGAATCCACACTGGCAGCGGGGAAGACTCTCAGTTGATGCTCTCCCCAGCCCTAGAGAGCGGGGTTTGCGCCGCCCTTGTCTCGGTCAAGGGGGTAGGAGCTTGGGATCCCCCCTCTCCTTTAAGGCAAGTGCTGCCTCAGCAACTGGGCGTGCTGGGCCGATCGCTCCACCCAAACAGCCACTTGGTCAGGGCTGAGGGCCGGCCCGTCGGCATAGCAAGCCAGCCAAGCCCGGTGCAAAGCTTCGGGATCCTCTGGGATCGCCTCGAGATCCCAGCCGGGCATGCCCAATTCCCCGAGTAGCGTTTTTACCTTGGGATCGTAGCTGAGGCCAAAGCAGGCGCAACCCTCAGCCGCCGCCATCACCAAGCCGTGGTAGCGCATAACGATTGCCAATCTCACCCCCCGGAAGACCCCCTTTAAAAGACAGGGATCCCGAATCTCCAACACCTGGCTGGGGCCGGGCAGGCGCTGTTGCAGCTGTTGCGCTAGGCGGTAGTCTGGGCCAAGGTCAAGGGAGCCAGGAGGAGCCAGTTGGAAGGGCAGCAAAAGGAGATAGGCCCCCGTCGAGACCTGGAGGCGCCTCAAGCCTTCCGCCAAAGTCTCAAGTCGCGCTGGAGTGAGCTGGGGATGCTGCCGCAAGACCACGGCAATGCGGGGCTGAGGCCATCTTTCCCACTCCGGCAGGGTTTTGGCGGGCAGGCCCCAAACCGGATCTGGGGCCACCTGATGGGGGATCCCCCAGTCTCGCAGCCATTGGGAGGCAACGGCGTCGCGCACACTGATGGCCGTACAACCTGCTAGAGACCGGCGGGCCAGCTCGCGGATCCAGCCCCGCTGCAAGGGGCCGATCCCCTGGGCCCAGGCCAAAGTTTTCAGCCCCCGCCGCTGGGCCCAGAGCATTAGACCCAGGTAGTAAAGTGGGCTGCGCCAACTGGTGCGATCCTGCAGCAGGCTGCCCCCACCCCAGATGAAAGCTTGAGACTGCCCCAGATAGCGCCGCAAAGCCCAGCCGTCAAAGCGCGGACAGGCCAGCACCCCATAGGTGGCAGCCGTTTCCGCAGGGCGAGGAGAGAGCACCACCGGCTGTACAGGGTTGGGCAACTGCCGCAGCTGCTGCAGTAGAGCCAGCAACAACGCCTCGTCGCCGGCATTGCCGTAGCCATAGTAGCCACAGATCAAAACCTGTGGCCCCTGCCTGGAGCCGATTTGCTCAGGCAAGCTGCGCCGGGATCCCCAATCGGTAGAAGTCAAGGTTCGGTCGAACTCGGCCCGTTGCATCGAGAACCTAGTCCAGCCTACAGCTTTCTTCCGGGATCCAGAGCGCTGCTGGCGCAGACATCTCCCTTGCAGCCGATGGTCTCGGACAGGTCTTCCTTGATGTTCTGCCCACGGCTAGAGCTTGCTTCCGCGCAGCACTGTGCTAAGGGGTCTTTCTCAGCTTATGGGATTGCTCCCGCTTGCCAAGCTGCCCAGAGCATGAGGTTTCTATCGCAGGGGACGCCGTAACCCCAACTCCAAGGCCTATGGCCGGCTTGCGCGAAGGAATGTGGAAACACTCCAGATACTTCCTCTCCTTGCCGCAGTTTCGTGTTCTCGCAGGCGCAAGATCTCAAGGCGGTGGGACAGGGATCCCCTTTGCAGATAAAGTCTGGTAAGCAGTTCTAACTGAGTTTTTCGCAGGTCGCTGACAATCTTGCTGCCCTCCTTGGGCGAGATAGCGGTGATAGAGGTGCAGGTAGCAGTCTGACATGCGAAACAGCCTGTCGAGATCCAGGCTGGTGGGGAACTGGGGATCCCAGCAGCCAGCAGGCAAAGCACTCGGAAACCCCCCACGCTCACCCGGATTTGGCTCACCTAGAGGTGGGAGGGATCTCCCTGCCAGGCCGAGAAGCACCGCTCTATAATGAGTAAGATTTTTGGTTGCTCCGCAACGCCGACGTGACGGGGTTTTTGACGTGACCTACGGTCGCAGACCATTGGCCCGCTGGGCTAGGCATTCGGCTTCGCGGCATCCTTACAGCCGCCCCTTTCCCCGCTTGGGGTATGACGAATATGCCAGCGCTGACCCACCCACCCGCCCCTCCTGGATGACTCAGGCTGCTGCCACGGTGGGCAATCTGTTGCTGGGATCGCTGCTCTTGGGCTCTACAGCGACGGCTGCCGGCTTGATGGGGTTGGCCATCAGCTTTCGCAACCTGCCGGATGTACACCAACTGCGGGACTACGTGCCGGTGGCCACTACTCACATTGTCGATATTCGCGGCGAGCCAATTGCCAGCCTGCACGGGGAAGCCAACCGGGAGGTGATCTCACTGGAAGAGGTCTCGCCGGAGATGAAAAAGGCCCTGCTGGCCATTGAAGATAGCCACTTCTACACCCACCCCGGCATCAACCCCGTCAGCTTGGGCCGGGCCCTTCTGGGCAGTGTTGAGGGGGGCTTGGGCTCTGCCGGGGGCGGCTCCACCCTGACGATGCAACTGGTGAAGAACTTGTTTTTGAGGCCGGAGCGCACCCTCAGCCGCAAGGTGGCCGAGATTGTGCTGGCGGTGCGGCTGGAGCAGGTCTTCACCAAAGACGAAATCCTGGAGATGTACCTCAACCAGGTGTACTGGGGGCACAACCTCTACGGCATCCAGGCGGCGGCCCGCAGCTACTTCAACAAAGATGCGGCAGAACTGAACTTGGCGGAAGCGGCGATGTTGGCCGGGATCCTGCCGGCTCCAGAAACCCTCAGCCCCTTCCGTAACCTGGAGGGAGCCAAGCGACGACAGCGGCTAGTGCTGGATCGCCTGGTGGAGCTGAAGTGGATTACCCCAGAAGAAGCCCAGGCAGCCCGCGAGCAAGAATTGACCCTGGGCCGCATCACCTCCTTCCAGAGCAATGCCCCGGCGGTCACCGACGTCATCGAAGCCGAGCTGCGGCGTCGCTATGGCGAGCAGGCAATTCTCCAGGGGGGGCTGCGGGTGCAGGCCACCATCGACCTGCGGCTGCAACGCCTGGCAGAGCGCATTGTCAACGAAGATGGGCCCCGCATTGCAGCCGCTCGCCGAGCCGACCAGATGGCCCTGGCGGCAGTGGATCCCCGTACCGGCTATGTCAAGGCCCTTGTGGGCGGCATCAACGCCCAGCGGGGCCAATTTAATCGCGCCACCCAAGCCTTTCGCCAAACGGGATCCACCTTTAAGCCCTACGTGTACTACGCGGCCCTGGCTACCGGCCGCTACGGGCCCAACAGCATCCTGGAAGACACCCCGGTCACCTATCCCGGCTCACCCCCCTACAGCCCCAAAAACTACGACAACACCTTTTACGGCCCCCTCACCTTTGCCCGCGCCTTGGAGCTCTCCCGCAACGTGCCCACCGTCAAGCTGGCGGATGAGGTTGGGATCCGCAACGTCATTGCAGCGGCCCAGGCCACGGGCATCAGCGCCGAGATGTTCCCCAACCTGGCCACGGCCCTGGGCTCGGCCAGCATCAGCCCCCTGGAGATGGCGGCCAGCTATGCGGTGTTTGCCAATGGCGGCTACCGGGTGGAGCCAACTCTCTTGGCCCAGGTGGTGGATCGCAACGGCCAAATCCTCTTCGAGGCCCGGCCGAAGCCAGAGCGGGTTTTGGATCCCTGGGCAGTGGCTGCCCTCAACCAAATCCTCAAGGGGGTAGTGACCCAAGGCACCGGGACGGCAGCCCGTCTGGACGATGGGCGACCGGTAGCAGGCAAAACCGGCACCACCTCCGACTTTCGCGATGCCTGGTTTATCGGCTATGTGCCGCAACTGTCCACCGCCATTTGGATTGGCAACGACAATAACTCCCCCATGCTGCCTGGCACGGCAGGGGGCGCCTTTGTCGCCCCCACCTGGAAGCGCTTCATGACCGAGGCCCTGCAAGGGATCCCACCCCAAGACTTCCCTAGCCCTCAGCAATTTTCCCCTCCCCGGCCATGAGCAATAGCGAGGAGCGGCTGGCGCGCATTGAGCGCACCATCGAGGCCAATGCCCAGGCCATCGCCCAACTGGCCCGGCAAAACCAAGAGCTGCTGCAGACCATTGCCGGCACCGAAGAGCGCATTGCCAAGGCCGAAGAGCGCATCGCCAGAGCTGAGGAACGCATCGCCAACGCTGAGGAGCGCGTCGCTAAGGCAGAAGAACGTCTGGAAGCCGAGGTCAAACGCTGGGACGAGCGGTTTTTCCAGCTCAGCCGCGACACCCTCAGCTTCACCCGCAATGTAGTTACCATTGCCGCCATCACAGCGGTTTTGATCCCGCTGCTGCGGGATGTCGCTCCCCTGCTGATCGAGCTGCTGCAGCAGGGATCCCGTTAGCCCCCGGTCATCGAAGGGCCCAGGGGATCCCAAAGCGTAATCGTTCTGAGTTACACTAAGACTGCAAAGAAAGGTAACGCCTTTGTCTGGTTTATCCTTAGCCTTGGCCGCGTTCTTTCTTGCATTCCTTGCACAAGACACAGAGGACAGACGACTATGGCTTTTGAACTCCCAGCTCTGCCCTACCCTGCCGACGCCCTCCAGCCCTATATGTCGGCGGAAACCTTCTCCTACCACCACGGCAAGCACCACGCCGCCTACGTGGCCAACCTGAACAAGCTGATTGAAGGCACCGATCTGGCCAATAAGTCCCTGGAAGAAATTATCAAGACCACGTTTGGGGATCCCGACAAGGTGGGCATCTTCAACAATGCTGCCCAAGTCTGGAACCACACCTTCTTCTGGGAATCCATGAAGCCGGGTGGGGGCGGCACGCCGACAGGGCCCATCGCCGACAAGATCAACGCCGACCTGGGCGGCTACGACAAGTTTGTCGAGGCCTTCAAAACGGCGGCGGCCACCCAGTTTGGCAGCGGCTGGGCTTGGCTGGTGCTGGACAACGGCACTCTCAAGGTCACCAAAACCCCCAACGCCGAAAACCCGCTGGTGCACGGCCAAGTGCCCTTGCTCACCCTGGATGTGTGGGAGCACGCCTACTACCTGGACTACCAAAACCGACGGCCCGACTTCATCAGCGCCTACCTGGAACACCTGGTCAACTGGGATGCCGCCAATGCCCGGCTGGCAGCCGCCTGACTGCCCCTCTTCTGGGATCCTCTGACGGGGGATCCCATCGAGGACTAGCCTTGCCCAGCTCTTTGCCAGGGGATCCTCAGGGATCCCCTTTTTTTCGGCTTAGTCCTTCCCCAAGCGTTCCCGCTCTTCGCGCAGGCGTTGTAGGAAGCTGGGCGTAGGGTTTTGGGCAGGGGTGGGAAAGGCAGCAGCAGGAGGAGCGGCCCGGTTGATGGGGGCAAGGAGGGGGCGATTGACCGGCTGGGGCGGCAGGGGGGTGCTGAGAATGGG
>NZ_JANSIZ010000078.1:0-10718 GCF_047462315.1 Synechococcus sp. H60.2
CGGCAGATGTGTATAAGACACACCTACCCACGCACTCGGCGCCGCTGCCCTCACCCCCGGCCCCTCTCCCAAAGGGAGAGGGGAGTTGGGGAGAGTGCTCTGCGCGCATTCGCGACAGTGTTGCGTAGCAATAACGATGTAACATAACAAACCGTAGTCTGGCTGGGGCGGATCCCGTCAAAAGCGAGTCTCGAACTCGATGGCAATGGCGTTGTTGCCCTCGAGGTCGGTGCTGGCGCGGGTGAGGGTTTGTTCGTTGAGGCGGTAGCGGGCGCTGTAGCGGGTGGGCTGAAAGGGATCCGTCAGGTTGCGCTGCACCGAGAGGGAAGTGGCGGGCCCCAGATCGCGGGCCACTTCCAGGGCCAGGCCCACCGAGGAACGTCTGGGGGCACGGGTATCGACCTGGGGGACGGGGCTGAGGCGAACCTCATCCAAGCCGAGGGTGTCCCGCAGCGTCTCCACCACATCGTTGAGTAGGGCTGTTCCCGCCAGTCCGGCCACCCCGGCTTCTGGATTGAGTTGGGCCAAAGCTGTTCCCCCCAACAGGGCGACAATCTCTTCTGGGGAGCGGCTGGGACTGCTAGAAAGCGTCAAAACCCCGTTGCGGGGATCCGCAGCCGCAAGCTGGCTGGCCCGTCCGTTGACAGTGGCCAAGATCTCGATGCTCTGCTGGGATCCCGGTAGGGTGCGGTTGGTCTCAAAAGGAGAGAGCTCCTGGGGAAAGCGATACACCTCGAAGGCTTGGGTCACCAGGCGCAGGTTTAAAAAAGGATCGAAGGGGTTGTCTAGGTCAAAGGTGGCGGTGTTGGGGCGGGAGCGATCCAGGCGAAAGTTGGCAATGGGCAGGCTGACGCGGCCTCGCTCCAGGGCAATGGTGCCCGCCGGACGTAGATCTTGGGGAGTGCCAAACAGGCGCAAGCTGCCGCTGGCGTTGAACTCAAATAGGTTGGGGCGCTGCACGCGGATCCCAGGCCCCAAGACCAGCTCCAACCCGTTCAGCCGCGGCTGCCAGAAGGGATCTACCTGAGTCGCGTCTGTAGGAGCTGCCGCTTGGCGCGGGCTGACATCGACGATTCCATCGGAGATCTCTAGGTGTCCCTCCATCAGAGGCCGCAGCAGCAGGCCGCCCACCGTCACCTCTCCTTCCAGGCGGCCTGTGTAGAGGTTGGGCAGGTTGAGCTGGATCCCTTGCAGTTGCAGCGTTAAGGGTGGCGCGGTCTCGTCCCTCTGCAGGGCGCCGCGGGAGTTGACGGGCAAAAAGCCGTTGGCCAACAGGGATCCGCCCCCCAACTGGCCCCGCAGCTCCCGCACCTCCAATTGGTTGAGGTTAAAGACAATTTGGCCGGTCAGGTCGGTGATGGGCTCCGGCAGGGCGGCCAGTTTGAGGATCCCGGAGCTAAGGCTGAGGTTCCCCTGCAGGCTGGGCTCTCGCAAGGTGCCGCGGATGGCCAGCTCCAGTTGGCTTTGGCCGCCCTCCCAGCGCACCTGGTCGGTGAAGAGGTTGACCAAGCGCAGGCCGCCATTCTCGGCTTGCAGGCTGAGGTCGATCTGATCCGAGGCGGCCCGCACCTTCGCAAAGGGCAGGGTGTAGGGCACCAGGCCAGAGAGGCGGATCGGCTCGTCGCCGTTGGCCAGCAGGGCGCCTTCCAAGCGCAGTTGTCCCTGGTGGTAGTCAAATTGTCCCCCCACCTCCTGCAGCGGCACCTGGTTGATCTGGGCGTTCACCACCGTCAGGGAACCGCGGGCAAGGGGATCCCGCAGGTTACCTGCCAGCTCCACATCCAGGTTGAGATCCCCTTGGAGTTCCAGCCCATCCGGCAGGAAGCGATCCAGCAAAGCCAGAGGAAACCCTTGAATTTGCAGGGATCCCGACTGTTCCTCCAGGCCCAACTTGCCGGTGAAAAGGGCTTGGCGTTCCCCACTGCGCAACAACAGTGGCTGCAACACCACTGCCCCCTCGACCAGGCTGCCGCTGGCGGTGAGGCTTTCAACACCAAACTCCTCCGCTTGCCAATTCTGGCCCTCCAGGTGAAAGCTGACGCTGGGCCGGTTGAGGTTGCCGACGAGGCTGACGCTAGCCTGAAATTCCCCCCGCAAGCTGGTGGGCGGCGGGATGCGGGGATCCATGCGGCTGGCCAGGGCCTCCAGGTGGGCAGCCAGGATCTGGGCGTAGTATTCTAGCTGCTCCCAGAGGGGATGGTTGGGCAGACCAACCGGATCCGTCCGCAGCACCGCGGCAGGGCCCAAAGGTGGCAGCCGAAAACCGCGGCTGGTGATATCGCTCCACTTCCGCCACTTGAAAGTAGAAATGATATCTTCCAGGCGGCCCCGGCGGGTGCTGATCTGCAGGTCGATTTGGGGAACGGGAGCCGCCGAGGTGGGATCCAGAGAGGTCGCCGGCAGCTCCAAAGTACCGCTGGCGGTGTAGAGGCTCTGGAACAGCTCCAGTTGGGCTTGGGCAAGGGTCAGACGAGCGGGGCGAGAGTCGTCTCCAGGGTGGTAAGCGAAATCCACTGCAAGGCCCTGCGCCTCGAGATTGCCCAGTCGCAGCCCCTCGACCGCAGCTTGACCTTGAGCAGCGCCACTGGCCAGGTCAAGCGCCACCTCCCCATCGAGGGTTCCCTGCAAGCCGGCCCATGCCCCAGCAGCCACCCCCCCCAGCCAAGCTAGCGGCAAGCGGTTCGCCACCACCTGCAGCTCATCTTGCTGTCGTTGGCCGCGCACTTCCGCCTCGCCCCGCCGCAGCTCGAACTGCAAGGGCCGAAACTGGGGATCCAACTGCAGCGCCAGCCGCTCCCGCGTCCCCGCTAGCTCCACCGTCGTCCCCTGGCTAGACCAGCTAAAGGGCCCAGCCAAGTCGGCAAAGGCTACCTCCCCCACCTGCAAGCCGCGCAACTGGGCCTCCCCCGTCACCTGTAACTCCTCCAGGGAGCCGCGGAGCTGCCCGGATCCCTGCAGCAATCCTGCCACCCTCGGCGGCAGGCCGAGTACTTCTGCCAGGGGGATCCCGTCAGCGGCAAAGTTCAGATCCAGGGATCCCACCTGCAGCGTCTGCGGGTCTACGGGGATCCGTCCCTCTAGCCTGGCCAAGCGGGTGGTGCCGGCCAAGATCTCTGCCTGCTGGATACGCAGGTCAGATCCTTCCCAAGCTACCTGGCCGCGGATGCCGTCAACCCATGGCCATCCCCTCTCTCCCAAAGGCTGGGACAGGGCTAGCGACCCTTGCGCTCGCAACGCCGCCAGGAAACCCACCTCCGCCGCCTCCGCCGTGTTCATCTGCGCCATCAGCTCCCCGGAGAGGGATCCCGGCCACTGGGGGTTAAAAAAGGCCAGCGGCAGATCCTGGGGAGCCAGCCGCGCCTGGAGTTGCCCTGCCGCCCACCTTCCCGCCACCTGGGCCCGGCCCCCGCCCAGCTCCAACACGGCCTGCGGCACCTCCACCGCCCAGCCCCCCGCCTCGGGCAAGATCTGAAGCTGTCCTCTGCCGGCAATCTCTCCCCCTTGGGTTTCCCAGGTGGCCTCCACCTGGGGCCGGGATCCCGTCAGCGCCACCTGTACCTGAGCACTTACCGGCCCCGCCCAGGGCAGCTCGCCCCGCCGCGGCAGGTTGAGGTCGTAGAGGGCCAGCACCTGCTCCACGTCGGCCCCGCTGACCTGCAAATTGAACTGGCCCGCCAAGCCGGCAGCCCATTGCAGTTGTCCGGATCCCTGGATGCGTCCGCCGGCGGCCTTCAGGTCAATTTCCTCAAAGGCCAAGGTCTGGTCGGCCCAGCGGAAGCCAAAAGCATATTCCGGCACCGCCAGGCGATCCACCTGCCCCGGCGAGATCCCTTGCAACTGCCCTTGGATCTGCGGTCCCTTGAGCGGCCCAGTAACCGCCAGGGATCCCGCCACCACCCCTGCCGCCGCCACCGGCAGCTCAAAGTTGAAAGTCTCCTGGATTTGCTGCAGGCTGGCTGGAGCCATGACAGCTTGCAGATTGAACCCCTCGTTGTCGCCGAAGGCAATGGAGCCGTTGAGATCCCCGAAAGAGAGCTGGCCAAAGCGACCGCTCACCCCCTGCAGATCCAGCTCCTCTAGGGTAAAGCGAACAGAGCCCTTCACCTCTTCAAAAGGATGCGGCAACCTCTCCAACCCCAGCCGCGCCTGCTGAACCTGGGCTTGCCCCGTCAACTCCAAAGGGCGATTTCTTCCCCAGAGGACTTGCAGAGCCAGACCAGCCTCCCCCTCCACCTCAGTCCAGGGCGCTGCCGGCAAGATGCTGGGCAGTAGCTCCAAAGGCAGGCGCTGGGCGGCAACCGTCACCGCGCCAGAAGCCTGGGCGAAATCCGCCACCCCCCTAAGCTGCAAGGGGTACCCTCCTTCCCCTGCCAGAGGGCGCAGCCGCGCCGAGAGCTGGAAACTGGCCCGCCCCCCTGCTTCCTCCCCAGGCGGGGCACTCAGCCACACCTGCACCTGGCCCTGCAGATGGTCAAACTGGCGCCGCTCCCCCACCAAAGGGATGGCCGTCAGGGATCCCTCCTGCAAACGGACGTTCAGCCCCTGCAAGGGCAGGGATCCCTCCCCTTCTGGAAGTTGAAACTGCACATCTGCCCAGCCGCGATCCAGCGTTTCCATCAGCAGCAACTGGGGCCGGTTCAGGGTAATGTTGAGCACCCACTGGCCTGTTTGTAGCCAGGTCCAAAAGTCGGGGCTGAGGTCGATAGAGCCGATGCTGGCCAAATGTTCGATGTAGCTTTCTCCCAGCCTCACCTGCCAAGGGGCCACAAACCTTACCTCCCCCAATTCCACCCGCCGGCGCATCGCCTGCGAGAGGGTTTCTTCTACCTGGGGCAGCACCTGATTTTGAAGATACGCCCCGATTCCCCAGGCGGCGCCCAAGGCAGCAGCCGTCAAGCCCAAACCCAACCCCGCCCCCACCCCAATCCAGGTCTTGGAGGAGAGGGGAAATCGTTGCTCTTTCTCGCGCTGATCTTCGCCCAACACCCACCCTCAGGGATCCGAACCACCCCAGTTGAGAAGCCCTGTTTGGCCCGCAGGCCGGCCTCCTCTGAATAGGGGAAGCTGCCCCCATCCTACCCAAGGACTCCCGGCCTGCCACGAGGGGACAGAGAGAAGAGATCCCTGCCCCCAGCCGCAATCCCCTGCCCGCGGAAAAATACCGTCTCGCCCGCAGGGATGCTAAGCTATCTCCACGCCCGAGATCGGGCCTCCATCTTCTGTCGAGATAGACAAAAGGAGAAAAGCCATTCCGGAACCTCTGTCTCTGACGGTCAGCTTGCGCGGCAGCCGCGAAGCGCTGCAAAACTGCCAGGTCTTTTACCTGACGGGCCTTCTGGATGCCTTTTCTGAGCCGGTCTTTGTTAAGGTGGTCACCAAATACTTAGAAGAGGGATCCCCCAACCTTATCCTGGATTTGACGGGGATCGACTTCATCGATAGCTCCGGCGTCGGTGCCCTGGTGCAATTGGCCAAGCTGGCACAGAGCCGTGGAGGTATCTTTCAGGTGGTGAGCAACCCCCGCGTCACCCAAACCGTGAAACTGGTACGGCTAGAAAAGTTTTTGTCCTTGCGCAACTCTCTGCAGGAAGCCTTGGATCGCCTGAGGGAGGAAGGCACGGGCAATCCAGAAACCACCTGATACATGGGCCTGGGAACTTTTTGGGGGATCAGTGCTGGAGCCGGGGATCCCGAGTGGCTGACCCTCAAAGCAGCCCGCATCCTCGGCGCCGTCCGCTGGGTGGCCTGCCCTCAGAACGCCATCGGCCAGCCGGGTTTAGCCTATCAAATCGTGCGCCCCTGGCTGCGACCGGAACAAACCCTATTGCCGTTGCATCTGCCCTTTGTTACCCAAGTTGAGCTTCTGCAGGCGGCCTGGCAAGCGGCTGCCGAGCAGCTGGTCCCGCTTCTAGAACGGGGTGAGGATGTGGCCTTTGTGTGTGAAGGAGATGTGGGCCTCTACAGCACCTTTGCCTACCTGGCCCAGGCCCTGCAGCAGCGGATCCCTGACTTGCCCATCCAGGCCATACCGGGGGTGTGCTCTCCCCTGGCTGCCGCCGCCGCCCTCGGATCCCCTTTGGCGCTCGGCTCCGAGAAATTGGCGATCCTACCCGCTCTTTTTGCCCTGGCGGAGCTGGAGGCGGCCTGTGCCTGGGCAGACGTGGTCGTGCTGATGAAAGTGGCCCCTGTCTATCCTCAGGTTTGGCAGTGGTTGGCGGCAAGAGGTTGGCTGCAGCAGGCCAGCTTGGTGGTTTGGGCCGGTTGGCCGCAGCAAGTTCTCTTCCCCACCCTAGAAGAATTGGCCGACTATCGCCCCCCCTACTTTTCCCTGCTAATCCTGCGCTCTCGGCCCCGGAATTGAAGTTCTCCCCGACACCCTTCTGAAGTGGGAGGCCCACTTGAAGCCGGGTCGAGTGGCCTCGGTTAAATCCTCGGCTGAGCTGGGGATCCAGCCCCCCCTGCTTTCTGAAAAGTTTCTAAAAAGTAGACCTTGCTTCTGGAAAAAGGCAGAGGATCCGACTGCAAGATCTACTGGAGACCTATGTTGAAGAAATATGGGAAGGACGATTAAAGAAATGACCTAGACTGTTAAGAACAGTTGCCAGCCATTGTAGAGGGATTTGACCCAAGCTAGATTAGAGATGTGGTGATTCAAGCAAGGAGGATAATATCTCAGCTTCATCTCAAAGGCGAGACACCAGCCTGCAATCTGCTCAAGCTCAAAGCTCCCTGTCGGTCAACGTTTTGATCCAATCTCATACGAACTTCCGATCCGTTGCGCCGGCAGGTTTCTATAGCAAGTGGTTGTCTTGCCCAGCGGGGCACCTGGCACCTACGACAGGTTTTCCTCTAAGGAAGGGACATGGGAGCTAAATCAAATAGCGGTCGGATCTGTTGAGGTTAGCCGCTGCAACGATAAGAGGTCGTTTACCTCTGGTGAGATGGCAAGATGGCAAGCGGTTTTACCGGTTGAGGAGGTGCTGGCCTGCTATTTCGAGTCTCCGTTTAGGATCAGGGAAGAGGTGGAAAACCGATGCTCGGTTGGGTTCAGGTGCTCCCCCCTGCAGACTCTGGCGAATCACGACTCTGCTCAGGAGGTCAAGGGCTGCGGGCTTTAGCAATTTTGGGTTCGCCCAGTTCATAGTTTCACTCTCGCTTGGAGGAGGTTTTTATGCTTGCCTTTCTCTCGAAAATTGCTAGAGCAGTTATCCGCGTGTTCACGCCTGCCAAGTCTGATCTGATTGAAGTAGGTTACCAGCCCATTACCGATGATGTCTATCGCGTCAAAGGCTCAGCTCGCTATGCGGGTGAGCTGTAGGGCACAGTGCGAGAGCGGGTCAGGTTTTGGCGCTTCAACACTCGGGAGCAGAGCTTCAAAAGTTGGTTCGTCAGGTAGCTGTTCCACTTTCCCCGTCGATTGAGCAGTTGAACTCATCAAAAGGAGGAGGGTGAGCTCGGAACAATCGAATAGAAGCTCCAACAAGTGAAGGGATAGCGAAGTTTGGGTGCAGGTGACCTGCATCAGGGTGGGTAGTTTCCCCCCACTTAGGTTTTACTGGTTCAGTGGCGGTGCCGCTGGGGTTGCCGCCACTTCTTGTTGGTTGCGAGTTGCGTGCAGCTTCTCTGCGAAAATAGCAAGGACGCTTGCAACAGATGCTTGAGCGCCCTGTTTTCCTCTGTGTTGCCCTCCCTCGTGGTCTATCCCGTCACACTGGGTGATCTGGATCCCGTGGCGGAGGTTCTCGCCCAGGTGTTTTATCCGCCTTTGGGTCTGCAGGGCTGGCTTTACCCGATTCACAAGCTGGGCATCCGCCAAGATTTGTGCCTCAAGCTGGCGGCCAGGGATCCGCACTACTGCTGCCTGGCGGCGGCGGTGGGATCCGAGGTGGTGGCCACTGCTGAGATCTCCTTGCGGGCCATGGCCCATGGCAAGTATCCCTATCTTTCCAACTTGGCGGTGTTGCCCGCTTGGCGGCGGCGCGGGATCGCGCGGCAGCTTTTGCTCAGCGCCGAAGGCGTGGTGCAAGGTTGGGGCTATCGCCAGTTGTATCTGCACGTGGTGGAAGACAATCTGCCCGCCCGGCAGCTCTACGCCCAACTGCGCTACACTCCCATCCAGCGCACCTCTCAACTTTGGCGGTGGCTGGGGATCCCACCCCAGCTTTTGCTCTGCAAGTGGCTGCTGTGAAGTTATGTAAACTAGAGTTAGGGAGCTGGAGAGATGTTGCCGTGATTGTCAAAAAAGTGGCCAGGATCGGGCGCTGGCTGGGCCTGGCAGGGTTGTTTGCGGTTTTGCTGGTGAGCTTTGGAGGTGTCCAGTCCGCCTTGGCCCAGTGGGGCACCACTCCCCTGCCGGAGATCGGGGCGCCGGCACCGGAGTTTGAGCTGCCGGATCAGTCGGGCCAGGTGCGGCGGCTGGCGGATTTTCGCGGCGAGTGGGTGGTGCTCTACTTCTATCCCCGCGACTTCACTTCCGGCTGCACGATCGAGGCCCGCCGCTTTCAGCAGGATCTGCCCAAGTTTCAGGCTCTGGGGGCACAAATTGTGGGCGTAAGCGCCGACTCGGTGGATTCCCACCGGCGGTTTTGCACAGCAGAGGGGCTGCAATTTCCTTTGCTTTCCGATCCTGAGGGCACCGTTAGCCGCGCCTACGGCTCCTGGATGGGCGAGATGGCTCTGCGCAACACTTTTTTGATCGACCCCGACGGGATCCTGCGGGCCATCGACCCAATTGTCAACCCCTATCGGCACAGTGCCGAGGTTTTGGCCCAATTGCAAGAGCTTACCCAGGCCGGCTAGTCCTGTGGGCCAAAGGTCTGCTCGAACTCTTGCAGCAGCTCGTCGATTTCCTCGAGGGCTTGATTGACATCGACCCGCAAGCTGCCCAGGTCTGGCTTTTCCAAAAGCTTGACCAAAGCTGGCCGGCGCTCACGAATGCGCTTGATACGCTCTTTTAAGGCGGCAATTTCGGCTGCGTCCATGGCTACAGAGATTGTTTCAACTTCTCCAGCCTATCGCTTTCCCACCCGGATTGTCGCCCATCGTGGGGACCACACCCACGCTGAGGAGAATACCCTGGCCGCTTTTGCGGCGGCCATCGAAGGCGGGGCCGACGGGATTGAGCTGGATGTGCGCCGCAGCCGCGACGGGATCCCGCTGATTTTTCACGATGCCGAGCTGGAGGGGCAGCCGTTGGCGGCGCTCACCTGGGCCGAGATCCGCGCCCGCAAGCCCACGATTCCCACCTTAGAGGAGGTGCTGCTTCAGGTTGGAGGCAAAATTGCCCTCGACCTCGAGCTGAAGGAGGCCGGCTACGAAGAACAAGTCCTTGCCTTGATTAGCAAGCAACTGTCCCCGGATGCCTGCGTGCTCACCTCCTTTTTGCCCCAGGTGGTAGGGCGGCTGAAAGAGCTTTTGCACCGCGGCAGTTCCGCTCCCCCTTTCCAGGTTGGCCTGTTGGTGGAGGCGCAGTCGGAGGAAGAGAAGGGATCCCCCTTGGCCTATTGCCGCGAGCTGGGGGCCGACTTTCTCGCCCCCCACTACTCTTGGCTGAACCTGCCGTTTTTGGCGGCGGCGGCCCAGGCCAGGATCCCGCTCTACGTCTGGACGGTGAACGACCCGGAGATCATGGCCTTCTGTTTGCGCCCGCCTGTGGAGGAGCTGCCGGTGCAGGGGCTAATCACCGACCGCCCTCAGTTGGCGCTACAAATTCGCGCCCAGCTCTGGGCCGCCTCCTGAGGATCCCCTGCCCTAGACCATGGGCACAAATTGCACCGGGAAAGCGCCCTTTTGCACCACCCCTTTCGGGGTTTTGTGGAGGATCAGCAAGGATTGGGATCCCTGGCTTTCGCCCACCGGCACTACCAACCTGCCCCCCACCGCCAGTTGATCCAGCAGCAGCGTCGGCAGGGTTGGGGGGGCTGCTGTGACCACGATGGCGTCGTAGGGGGCGTGTTCCGGCCAACCTTGATAGCCATCTCCCTGGCGCACCTCCACGTTGCGGTAGCCTAAGGCAGCAAGGGTTTGCTGGGCACGGGCGGCCAAGGGAGACAAACGCTCCAGGCTATACACCTGTCGGGCCAGCTCGGCCAAAATGGCCGCCTGGTAGCCGGATCCGGTGCCGATCTCCAGCACCACCGATTCGGGTGTGAGGCAGGCCGCCTCGGTCATGAAGGCAACGATGTAAGGCTGAGAGATCGTCTGGCCGTAGCCAATGGGCAGCGGGCAATCCCTGTAGGCGCGATCCCGCAGCTCCGGGGGAACAAAAAGGTGACGCGGCACCTTGCGCATTGCTTCCAGCACCCGCGGATCGCGGATCCCCCGCTGCAAGATTTGCTCCCTCACCATCCGTTCCCGTTGGGCAGCAAAAGGACAAGCCTGCCTCTCCCCACCGCCAGCGGCAGGCTCAGGAGCGTCCAACTCGGCAGCCGGGATCCCAGCCCAGGGGTTAGAAGTCCTCTTAAAGAGAGATGAGAACAACCTTACCATTGGCGCACAACCTCCGAAGCTAACAGCTTGCCGGGATTTTCCGGGAATGCTGCGCCGTAACTGCACCCAGCTCGGGATCCCTTAACTCGATTCTGGCCCACTTCCCAAGAGACTTCCAGCTTTAACGTAAGGTGCGGAATTCCCCACCGTCTGTACGGTGGGGATGGATAGCACCCTCTGACTGATTCTGGATGTATTGCTTCACAATTTCTAGGCAGCAAATCATGCCA
>NZ_JANSIZ010000079.1:0-10703 GCF_047462315.1 Synechococcus sp. H60.2
GCCTAGTCTCGGGGGCTCGGTGATGTGTATAAGAGCCAGGGGTCGCCGTCGGCATGGGGGTTGGCTTAGGAGTCGGTGTCAGGGTGGGCGTAGGCTCAGGAGTCAGGGTCAGGGTAGGCGTGGGGACAGGGGTCGCTGTCGGCGTGGGGGTTGGCTCAGGAGTCAGGGTCAGGGTAGGCGTGGGGACAGGGGTCGCTGTCGGCGCAGATCCGCTGCCGATTCTCTCAGCAAAGTTACCCTGGAAGCTGTTGCCGGCCAAGTAGGCGGCGACTACTGCCTCCGGCGTGCCAGGGGCCACCTGAATGGCTACCCCCGCGCCCTTCCCCCGAGCTAGGAACGTATTTCCGGTAATGGTGCGGGCTTGGGTTCCTTGCAAGATGCGAATGCCGACGCTGCCGGCTATCCTGCCCACAACAATCCGGTTGGATTGAATGACCGGAACTGATCCCGCTCCATCCAGTTGGATCCCGGTGGTACCGCCGCTAGCTGTCTGGCGAGCCTGCAGCGCCAACCCAGCAGTCGTAGGCGGATCCCCCTCGATTTGGTTGTTGCGGAAAACCCCGCCGGAGTTGTCGCTATAGCGAACCCCCAAAGCTCCCAAAGCTTGCAGAAGGATCGCGTTGTTCTCCAGGAGCGGATTACTCCCTGGCACAGTACCGACACCTACGCCTCCTGTCTTGCTGACAGTGACCGAGATGCCGGCGACACGACCGTTGCCCGAGATCTGCACACAGGGATCCGAAAACTGCTGGCAAAAAACCTGGGCCAATTGGTTGACAGCTCCCTCCAAAACGGCGGCATTACCGTTCACCAAGATGTTGGAGCTGGGGCTATTGAGGGTAACCTTGCTGGGCTGAAAGGTGCCATCGTTTACCTGAATCTTTCCGCCTTCCAACACCACCTCCACCCCTTGCAGGCTGGTTTGGCTAGCTACGATGACATTGAACAACCCGGCCAGGATCTCGTAGGCAGCAGAGCTGGTAATCCGAATCCGCCCGCCATTGGTGCCGTCACCTCCATCCAAGGCCAGGTTCTTCTCTAGCCTCTCCTTGCCCGCCCCCAAAATCTCAATCAGCACCTCCAGGCCGGCTGTAGCACTTTGCAATCGCTGCGCCTCTGCGACGGCATCGGCCAACTTAGTGAAGGGGCCTTTGGCCGGATCCACCCTTAGGATGACGGGCTCCCCAGGCGGCGGCAGAGGAGGAGGGTTGCCCGCACCTCCCCCACAGCCGAAAGCGATCCCTGCCAACAGAGGCAGCAAGAGGGAACGGGTTCGCCAGGTGGATCGGGATGCTTGGCCGTTTCTAGGAAGGGATCCTTTCATCCGTGGAAAATCCTTGGAAATCCCTATCAGTCAAACGTATCAGAAGTGCAGACACCTAGAGCCACGATAAGCCCCTAGGATCTAATTCTCCCAGACAGAGCCTTTCAAAAGAGATCGCTGGCAGGGGATCCGCGGAAGCCAAGCGCATCCTGCACAATTGCAAGTAGCCCAGGGCAGAAGCTGAGCCGGTATATCCTGAGAAGAAAGCCCAGATGGGGTTACAGATGGCCATGGCCTCTTTCGTTCGCTCGATTACACCCCAAGAACTGGCCGCCCGCCTGCGCGATCCGGAGGCCGGCCCCCTGCAACTCATCGATGTGCGGGAACCGGCAGAGCTGGAGCTGGTCAACCTCAGCGCCCTTGGCTTTCGCCACTACCCCTTGAGCTGTTACAAAGAGTGGAGCGAGCGAATCTTGAGGGAGCTGGGTCCCCATTGCCCAACCTTTGTCCTCTGCCACTATGGGATCCGCTCTGCCCAGGTGAGCGAGTGGTTGCAGGCCAACGGCTTTACCCAGGTCTACAACATTAGCGGTGGCATCCACGCCTGGGCCCTTGCGGTGGATCCCACCCTGCCCACCTATTGAACTTCTACAGCGTCAGGGATCCCACCTTTTGTTCTAACAACTGGGCTAGATCTTGCAAGAAAGCTGCGGCGTGGGCACCGTAGATGACGCGGTGGTCGCAGGTAAGGTTAACCTGCATCTGGGAGCGGATGGCGATGGCTCTTTCCGGCGTGGCCACCACGGTGGGGCGAGCAGCACCAATGGCCAAAATGGCCCCTTGGTTGGGGGGCAGGATGGCGTCGAAGCGATCCACCCCAAACATGCCCAGGTTGGAGAGGGTAAAGGTGCCGCTGGTGTACTCCTCCGGCTGCAGTTGCTTGCGCCGCGCCCGCTCCACCAGATCCTTCCAGCGGCGGGAGATCTCGTAGAGATCGATCCGGTTGGCCTGTCTGAGCACAGGGGTAATTAGGCCCCCGTCTTCCATGGCCACCGCCACGGCGATGTTGATGTCGGCTTTGTAGTGGATCCCGTTTTCGGTGTAGCTGGCGTTGAGGAGGGGGTGCTTTTCGAGAGTGAGGGCCACAGCCTTGACCAAAAGGGCCGTCAGCGTTACCCCTTTGGGTTTTACCTGTTGGTAAAGCTGATCCAGGCTGTCGGTGGTGATGGTGTAGCCGACGTGGAACACGGGCACGCCCAAGCTGGCGTTCATGTTGCGCACCACCGCCGCCTGCAGGGTGCTCAGGGGAACCACTTCTCCCAGGGGCACAGAGACGGGGGGAGGAGTGACCGAGGAAGGAGCTGCCGCCGGGGCAGAGGCGGGCTGAGCTGCGGCCCGCTCCACATCTTCGGCTACGATGCGCCCACCAGGGCCGGAGCCGCGCACCGTGCGCAGGTCAACCCCCAGACTTTCTGCCAATTTTTTCGCCCGTGGGGAAGCCAGGATGCGCTGGGATCCAGCTCCGTCGGAGCCACTTGGGGGCGTGGAGGGGGGGCTTGCTGCAGGCGCAGGGGTTGGCCGTTGAACGGTGGGGACAGAGGCCGCGCTAGGGGTAGCCGCCGGCGCAGCACCCTTAGAGAGGGCCTTGGCTCTCTCCTGGGCCTCGGCCAGCTCCGCTTCGGTTTCGGCAATGAGGGCGATGGGGGCGCCCACCGGCGCCGATTCCCCGGTTGGGATGAGGATGCTGGCCAGAATGCCGCTGTGGAAGGACTCCACATCCATGTCTGCTTTGTCCGACTCCACCACCAGGATGTTTTCCCCTTTCTCCACCCGGTCGCCGGGGTTCTTTAGCCAGGCAACAATCTTGCCCGTTTCCATGGTGGAGCTGAGGGCCGGCATGGAGAGTTCGTGGATCATGGCGGGGGTGGCAACACAGCAGAGAAGATTGTAACCCAGCAGACGGGATCCCGGCGCACTCCCCTAGTGGGCGCCGGCAGCTTCCGCCTCGGCCACCACCAACAGGGTTTTCAGCAGGGAATCGGGGTTGAGGCTGATGGAGTCGATCCCCTGCTGCACCAGAAAGCGGGCAAAGTCAGGGTAGTCGCTGGGGGCTTGTCCACAGATGCCAATCTTGCGCCCGTGGCTTTTCACCGTCTGGATCACCTGGGCAATCATCCGCTTGACGGCCTCGTGGCGCTCGTCAAAAAGGTGGGCCACCAGGGCCGAGTCGCGGTCCAACCCCAGGGTGAGCTGGGTGAGGTCATTGGAGCCGATGGAGAAGCCGTCGAAGATCTGGCAGAACTCGTCGGCCAGGATGACGTTGCTGGGCAGCTCGCACATGACGTACACCTGCAGGCCGTTTTCCCCTCGCACCAGGCCGTGGCGGGCCATCTCCTCCAGCACCTTGTGCCCCTCTTCCGGGGTGCGGCAGAAGGGGATCATCAAGATAACGTTGGCCAGGCCCATCTCGTCCCGCACGCGTTTCATGGCCCGGCACTCCAGCGCAAAGCCCTCGCGGTAGCGGGGATCCGTGTAGCGGGAGGCGCCCCGCCAACCAATCATGGGGTTTTCCTCGTGGGGCTCATAGCGGGATCCGCCCAGCAGGTGGGCGTATTCGTTGCTCTTAAAGTCCGACAGGCGCACAATCACCGGCTTGGGGTAGAAGGCAGCGGCGATGGTGGCCACCCCCTGGGCCAGCTTGTCTACAAAGTACTCCGGCTTGTCGGCATACTGGGCGGTGAGCTCCGCCAGGCGCGGCTCCTCCTTGACCGCCTCGTTGTAGTGGATCAAGGCCAGAGGGTGGATCTGGATGTGGTTGGCGATGATGAACTCCAGCCGCGCCAGACCCACGCCGTCGCAAGGGATCTCGCTCAGGCCAAAGGCTTTTTCCGGGTTGCCCACGTTCATCATCAGTTGGGTGCGGGGGCGGGGCAGCTCCTCTAGCGGGATCTCCGTCACCTCATAGGGCAATAGACCAGGATAGACGCGCCCTTCCTCCCCTTCGGCGCAGGAGACGGTGATGGGATCGCCGGAGCGGAGCACCTGTGTGGCGTTGCCGCAGCCAACAATGGCCGGGATCCCCAGCTCGCGGGCAATGATGGCCGCATGGCAGGTTCTGCCCCCCTGGTTGGTGACGATGGCGCTGGCCTTTTTCATGATTGGCTCCCAGTCGGGATCGGTTTTCTCCGTCACCAGCACCTCGCCAGCCTGGAACTGATCCGAGCGGCGCACATCCAAAATGACGCGGGCTGTGCCCTGGCCGATGGCTTCCCCCACCGCCCGTCCCCGCACCAGGGGGTCTGGGCGCGCCTCCGTCTGCGTAAAGCGGTAGGTTTTGAGGCGGTTGGTGGCCTTTTGGGATTGCACCGTCTCGGGGCGGGCCTGGACGATGAACAGCTCGCCCGTGATCCCGTCTTTGGCCCACTCAATGTCCATGGGGGTGAAGCGGCCCCGCAGCGCCGAGTAGTGCTCTTCGATGAGGCAGGCCCAGCGAGCCAGCTCTAGGATCTCGTCGTCTTGCAGGGCATATTGGCGGCGCAGGCTCTCGGGGACGGGCACGTTTTTGGTGGAACGGGATCCCTCCTCGTCGTAGACCAGCTTCAGGGCTTTGCTGCCCAGCTTGCGGGAGAGGATGGGGCGCAGCCCCTGCTTTAGGGTAGGTTTGAAGACCACGTATTCGTCGGGGTTGACGATGCCTTGCACCACGTTTTCCCCCAGCCCATAGGCAGCGGTGATCAACACCGCGTCTTTAAAGCCCGTTTCTGGGTCGATGGAGAACATCACCCCCGAACAGGCCAAGTCCGAGCGCACCATCTTCTGCACCCCCACCGAGAGGGCCACCTGGAAGTGGTCAAAGCCCTTGATCTGGCGGTAGGAGATGGCCCGGTCGGTAAACAGGCTGGCAAAGCAGCGGTGGCAGGCATTCAGCACTGCCTGGATCCCGTGCACGTTGAGGTAGGTCTCCTGCTGGCCGGCAAAGCTGGCATCCGGCAGGTCTTCTGCTGTGGCGCTGGAGCGCACCGCCACATCGGTATCGGGGCCGTAGCGCTCGCACAGCTTCTGGTAGGCTTCGCTGATGGCCTGCTCCAACTCTGGGGGGAAAGGCGTCTGCAGAATCAAGGTGCGGGCGGCTTTGCCCCGCTCGCGCAGGTTCCGCACATCCTCGATATCGAGGTCTTTGAGGATCTCCCGCAGCTTCTCCTCGAGGCCGGCAGCGGCGATGAACTGGCGATAGGCATGGGCGGTGGTGGCAAACCCCAGGGGCACGCGGATTCCTTTGGGGGTCAACTGCTGCAGCATTTCCCCTAGAGAGGCGTTTTTCCCACCCACCTGGGCCACGTCCCGCAGCCCCACCTCTATGAGGGGCACAACCAAGGGTGGCTCTGAGCCAAGCTGGCGTTGAGGGGGCTGTTGAAGCTGGGATCCCAGCGTTGCTCCATCCGACATGCTTTGTCTCCTTATGCCCATCAGAGCAAGCGTGATAGTTGCAAAAAGACCTTCTCCCGCCAGGACCTGGCCTAGCTTTGAGGGTCTATACCCCCACTGTACTGAGGGTTTTCCTGGGGCTAGAATCCCGGCGCAACGCCCCCAGAGAAGGCTGAGAAGGGGATGAGACAAAGGCGTTCTCGCCAGGATCCGGCTGAAAAAGCTGCCACAAATCTTCGCCCTTTTTTACCTAATGCAAAAGTAACCGCTCTGCCACAATGTTTTCAAAGCAGCAGTTTGCGGAAACAGGGCAAATGGAAGGCCCCAGGGATCCGGTGGCAGCAATTCGCCAGGTAAGAGTGACGGAAAAACAGCAGGGCTTGCGGCTGGATCGGGGGTTGGCGGAACAACTGCCGGAGCTGTCGCGCTCGCGCCTGCAGCAGCTCATCCGCCAGGGCCAGGTTTGGCTCAATGGGCGGCCCTGCCTGGATAAGGATCGCCCCCTGCAAGCCGGGGATGAGATTGAGGTGCGGATCCCACCAGCCACCCCTACAACTTTGGAGCCGGAGCGGATCCTCTTAGACATCCTCTACGAAGATGAGGATCTGCTGGTCATCAACAAGCCGCGCGGTCTGGTGGTGCATCCTGCTCCTGGGCATGCCAGCGGCACGCTGGTGCATGCATTGCTGGCCCACTGTCCTCGCCTTTCCGGGATCAACGGCGAGCTGCGCCCAGGGATCGTCCATCGCCTCGACAAGGACACCACCGGCGCCCTGGTGATTGCCAAACACGATCAGGCCCACCAGCATCTGCAGGCCCAGATCCAGGCCAAGACTGCTCGGCGCATCTACCTAGGGGTGGTGTTTGGCCGGCCAGCCCAGAGCCAAGGCACGATCTCTGCCCCCATTGGCCGCCACCCGGTGGAGCGGCAGAAGATGGCGGTTTTGCCTCCCGGCCAAGGGCGAGCGGCGGTAACCCACTGGCAGGTGCTGGAGCGATTGGGCAACTACACCCTGATGCAGTTTGAACTGGAGACCGGTCGCACCCATCAAATTCGGGTGCATGCTGCCCACCTGCGCCTGCCCATTGTCGGGGATCCCCTCTATACCCAGAGCAAAACCAGCCCCGTCAAACTCAGTGGCCAAGCTCTCCACGCCTGGAAGCTCTCCTTTGTCCACCCGTGCACCGGCCAGCCGCTGCAGTTTACTGCCCCTCTGCCGGAAGAGTTCGAGCGGCTGCTGCGGCAGTTGCGCAGCCAGGCCGGATAGGCAGCTTCTAGGGTCGCTCTCGGCCCTGTCTGGCCTGTCCAATCAGGGTTCATGCTGATCCCCGTGACCAAGAAGTTTCAACCTTCAGTAAATTTTTAGAGAAGTTGGAAGTGTTTTTGCCGGGTGAGTTGTTTAGAGTTGTCCCCACACCGGTGGGGCAGACAATTAAGACAATCTCACATCTACCGGGATCCCTTGCCTGGGTGGGCGACACTAGGACTGGGTCGCAGAAGCGCGATAGCTAAGGAGGGGAGTATGAGCAAGAGCCTGCTGGAGCAGTTGCGAGAGATGACCGTCGTGGTGGCCGACACGGGGGATATCAACGCCATTGAGACCTTTAAGCCGCAGGATGCCACCACCAATCCCTCTTTGATTACAGCAGCCGCCCAAATGCCCCAGTACCAGGGCATTGTCGATGAGACCTTGCTCAAGGCCCGCCAAGAACTGGGATCTAAAGCCGACACCAAAACCGTAGTGGCCCACGCCATCGATGAATTGGCGGTAGCCTTTGGCGTGCGCATTCTCTCCATCATCCCCGGTCGGGTTTCGACCGAGGTAGATGCCCGCCTCTCCTACGACACCGAGGCTACCGTAGCCAAGGCCCGCTACCTCATCGAGCTCTACAAGGCGGCAGGGGCGGATCCCAAGCGGGTGTTGATTAAAATTGCTTCGACCTGGGAAGGGATCCGCGCCGCCGAGATCCTAGAAAAAGAAGGGATCCACTGCAACCTAACTCTGATGTTTGGCCTGCACCAGGCCATTGCCTGTGCGGAAGCAGGGGTAACCCTCATCTCGCCCTTTGTGGGCCGCATCTTGGATTGGTACAAGAAGCACACCGGCCGGGAGAGCTATCCCCCTGCTGAAGATCCGGGCGTGCAGTCGGTAACCCAGATCTACAACTATCTGCGCAAATACGATTACCCGACGGAAGTGATGGGCGCCAGCTTCCGCAACATTGGGGAAATCATCGAGCTGGCCGGCTGCGATCTGCTTACCATCTCGCCAGTTCTCTTGGCGGAGCTGCAAAACACCGAAGGCCACCTGGAGCGCAAACTGGATCCGGAAAAAGCTAAGAAAATGGACATCCCGCGTCTGGTGATGGATCGAGCCACCTTCGACCAGATGCACCGGGAAAACCGCATGGCTTCAGAAAAGCTGGAAGAAGGGATCCAGGGCTTCTCCAAGGCGCTGGAGGTGCTGGAAAGGCTGCTCACCGAGCGGCTACAGAAGCTGGAGGGCGCCAAGAAGGAAACGATTACCCACGCCGCCCAGGATGTCTTCCGCATCTACGACCTGGATGGGGATGGCTTCATTACCCGCGAGGAGTGGATGGGGGCGGATCGCGTCTTCGATGCCCTCGACACCAACCAAGATGGCAAAATTACCCCCGAAGAAATGCTGGTCGGCCTAGGGGCAGCCGTCTACTTGAGGAATTAGCCAGCCAGCTCTATGGGCGAGAACTTTCGCCGCATCGGAGATGGGGTAGCTGCCCTAGAGGCCCAGGCCCGCCTCTGGATTGCCCAGCGGCTACAGGGGATCCCTTACGATCCGCCCCCGGGGCCGGCGGCCAGCCAGGTGCTGCGCTGGATCGAGACGGACTTGCTCCCCCGCCTGCAGCAAACACCCCAGGAGCTGGAAAATCTCCTGCGCGGGCTCAATGGCGGCTATGTGCCCAGCGGCCCTTCCGGCGCCCCCACGCGGGGCCGGGTGGAGGTGTTGCCCACCGGGCGCAACTTCTACTCGGTGGATATCCGCGCCATTCCTACCCCCACTGCCTGGCAAGTTGGCTCGCTGGCTGCTGAGCGGGTGGTGGAGCGCTACGTGCAAGAGCAGGGGGAATATCCCCGCCACCTGGGCCTATCCGTTTGGGGAACTGCCACCCTGAGAACCGGCGGCGAGGACTGGGCGGAGGCGCTGGCGCTCTTGGGGGTTAGGCCCCGCTGGGAGGGGGGACGGGTGGTGGATATTGAGATTCTGCCTGTAGCGGCTTTGGGCCGTCCCCGCGTGGACATAACCCTGCGCATCTCCGGCTTCTTTCGCGATGCTTTTCCCAACCTGATTGCCCTCTTCGACCGGGCTGTGCAGGCCGTGGCCGCCCTGGAAGAACCGGAAGCCGACAACCCCCTGCGGGCCCAGGTGCTGGCCGATACCCAGTACTGGCAGGAGCAAGGGATCCCGCCTTCAGAAGCGGCAGAGCGGGCGCGGCTGCGCATCTTTGGCTCCAAACCAGGGGCCTACGGAGCCGGACTGCAGGGGCTAATCGAGGCGCAAAACTGGGAAACCGAGGCGGATCTGGCCCGCGCCTACCTCAACTGGAGCGGCTACGCCTACCGAGCTGAGGGCGAGGGAGAGCCGGCTCCTGCAGCCCTGCAGCGGCAACTGGCCCGCTTGCAAATTGTCCTGCACAACCAGGATAACCGCGAGCACGATCTCCTCGACTCCGATGACTACTACCAGTTCCAGGGGGGCATGGTGGCAGCCGTGCGCACCCTCCAGGGCCGCAACCCCCAAATCTACTTCGGGGATCACGCCCGTCCCCACAACCCCAAGATCCGCACCCTGGCCGAAGAGATCGACCGCGTCTATCGCGCCCGCGTCGTCAACCCCAAGTGGATTGCCGGCGTAATGCGCCACGGCTACAAAGGCGCCTTTGAGATGGCCGCCACCCTCGACTACCTTTTTGCCTACGACGTCACCACCCACGCCGTGCCGGATTTTATGTACGCCGGGGTGGCCCGCGCCTACCTGTTGGATCCCCGGGTGCAGCAGTTTCTGCGGGATCACAACCCCTGGGCACTGCGGGATATGAGCGAGCGGCTGCTGGAAGCCCACCAGCGGGGCTACTGGCAAGAGCAGGCCCTAGAGCTGGTGCCCCAGCTGGAAGCCCTGCTGCTGGAGACGGAAGCCCGCCTGGAGGTCACCCAGGGATCCCTGGCGGGAGAAGGTTAAGTTCAGCTAAGATGCTCTCAGCAAACCAGGCGCGGAGGGATCCCAATGATGAGCAAAGCCAAGTTACTGCGAGAGATTCTGGGGCCCCTACTGGAAGATTACCGCTACTGGTTTGAGCGCTCCCGCCGCTTTTTGCAAGAAGAAACCCTAGAATTTATTAGCCCGGAGGCGCAGCAGGCCCTTCTGGAGCGGGTTTTGGCTGCCCAAGCAGAATTGCAAGCCGCAGAAGCCCTCTATCAGTTGTCGGAGAATGAAGTTGGCGTTGACCCAGCGCTGATGGCAAAATGGCATCACCTGCTGATGGAGTGCGCCGAGCTGGGCCGTCGCTTCCGCCAAATTCACCCTTCCTCTGACTCATCTGACCCGTGATGCTGCAGATCCTCTACCTCATCGCTTTCGTGGCCATCGCTTTTGTGGCCCTGCGTAACCTGGTGGCCAACATCATCACGTTGGGCAAAGAAGAGCGCAAGGCCTCGCCCCGTCGGGCTCGCCGACAGGCGCCCCACCCAGAGCTCTTGGATGAAGAAGGCAACCTGACGGAAGAGCCCTTGTTGGTGATTCGTTCGACCAGCCTGGAAGAAGCCCGCAGCCGCCTGGAAGATCTCTACTCTGGCTCTCCTGACGAGGATTAAAAGCGGCGCAGGAGCTTCCCCTTTCTCGGTGTCGGCCCGAGTCAGTTGTGGGGGTAAGTAGCCTTTCTTGGATAAAGTTACGATAAAGCACCCGGCGCCGAGCACTATTCCTAACTCCCCTCTCCCTGAGGGAGAGGGGTTGGGGGTGAGGGTCGTCCCTGAGGG
>NZ_JANSIZ010000080.1:0-10661 GCF_047462315.1 Synechococcus sp. H60.2
TCATGATGGCAAACTTCCCTGAGGAAGCGCGAAGATTGACAACACAACCTTAAAACATCCGTTAAGTTCTGTCAACTGGCTTTGGGAAATCTGAGAAGGGATCCCCCAGCCTCAGCGGTTGGAGCGGCGACTGCCGGTGGGGGAGAAGAGGGCTTCCAGGGCCTGGCTGAGGGTTGGCTCCATCACCACCCGGTCTTCGTAGGCGGCGATGACCCGGGTAAGCTGGGGCAGGCGGCCCTGTTCTGCCTCCAGGTAGAGGGGCTGGACGTAGAGAAGCGAGGTCTCGATGGGGATAACCAGCAGCGTGCCCAGGTTCACCCGCGACCCGTGTTCGTTCCAGAGGGCAATTTGCTCGGAAATGGCGGGATCCTGGTTGACCCGCGCCTCTACTTGTTCCGGCCCGTAGATAAGGCGCTGCTTGGAAAACTCATACACCAGCAGCTTGCCGTAGTTTTCCCCATCGCAGCGGGCGGCCATCCAAGCCACCATGTTCTGCTTGTTGAGGGGGGTAAAGGGGGAAAGCAAGACAAACTGGGGCTGGTTTTCCTCCGGCAAGGTGAGGATAAGGTACTGCGGCTGCATGGGGAGGCGCCGTTGCTTGCGGAACTGGTTGGGGATCTGCCACTGGTCTTCCCGGTTGTAGAAAACCCGGGGATCCGTCATGTGGTAGGTGGCAAATTGCTGCACTTGCAGGCGGAAGAGATCCTGGGGATAGCGGATGTGCTGCCGCAGCGGCTCCGGCATGGCCTCTAGGGGCTGGAACAGGGTGGGGTAAATGCGGGCGTAGGCTTGGATGAGGGGATCCCGAGGATCAGCAATGTACCAGTCGATGCTGCCGTTGTAGGCGTCCAGCACCGCCTTGACGGAGTTGCGGATGTAATTGAAGGGGAAGCCGGGCAGAGGCTCCGAGTAGGGGTAGCGGCTACTGGTAGTGTAGGCATCGAAAAACCAGTAGAGTTTGCCCCCTTGAATCACCAGGTAGGGATCCCGGTCGTAGAGCAAAAAGGGCATCACCTGGCGCACCCGTTCCCGGATCTGGCGGCGATAGAGAAAGCGGGTGGTAGAGGAAAGCTCGCGGCTGAGAAGAATGCGCAGATCCCGGAAGTGCCAGGCGTAGAGAAAGCGCTGCCAGAGGTGGGGGATGGGCACGCCGCCCGTGCCGCGGTAGCTGCTGTAGACATAGCGATCAGCAGCGGGATAGTCCAGCTCCCTTGCCTCGGCTCCCACAAACACATGGGTAGTGGTCAGCTCGCCGTAGTAGATAGCCGGCTGATCCACTTCCAGCACCTGCGCCACCTCCGGGTAGCGGGGAGAAACCCGCGGTGGGATATCCGAGAGAAAAAAGTCCGGCAGCCCCTCTGGGGTAACTACGTTCACCGGGCTGAGGGTGAGGCCATAGCCGTGGGTATAGAAAAACCGCTGGTTAACCCAAGTTTGGGCAGCAGGCGGCACCTGGGCAAAGTCCAATTCCCGCGCAGCGTGCATCACTTGGCGCAGTTCCCCGCCAATGCGGTAGCGATCCACATCCACATCGGGAAACTGGTAATAGGGACGGATCTCCTGCAGCTGGCGATAGGTAACCAAGAGGGGCTCCGTATCCCAAAGGCGCACGTTGCGCAGGGTGGATTGATTTTGCTGCAGGGTTTCCAGCGTCAGGGATCCCTCCTCTGGAAAGGGTTTCACCTCCACCTCGGTCAGGCCAAAGCCAGCGCGGGTAAAGCGGATGTTGTGCTCGATGTAGGGGCGCTCCAGCTCCAGCTCGTTGGGGGTGACCAAAAGGGTTTGCACCAGTTGCGGGTAAAGCCGGGTAGTCAGGAGCCCAAACCCCAGGTAGGCCCCCCAAAGCAAAGCCGGTGCCAGCAGGGAACTGGCCCAGGCAGGGCACCAGGATTTGAAAAAGGGAAGGCGGAGGCGGATCCCTTGGCGGGCCAAAACCCAGAAGCCAATGGCCGTCAGGAAAGCCACCCCGCTCATTAGAGTGGTGGCTGGCAGGGTGGCGTGGACATCGGTAAAACCGGCGCCAAAGACAACGCCACGGGTGGAGTAGAGCAGCTCGTAGCGATCCAGCCAGTGGCCCCAGGCGCGAATTAAAAACAGGGATCCCGCCAGGATCAGCAAGTGCCGCTGGGCAAACAGGGAAAGGGCCAGGGTCAGCCGCTGCTCCGATAGCCCTAGCTCCACCAGGTAGATGAGCGCTGTCGTGATCAAAGTAAGCAGCACCAAGTTGAAACACCAGTGCTGCAGCGTCTCCCAAAAGGGCAGGCCGAAAAGAAAAAAGCCCAGATCGCGGCCAAAGATTGGGTCGAACTCCCCGACGGGCACCTGGTGCAGCCAGAGCAGCAGTGTAAACCAGTGCCGAGAAAGAGACCAGGCCAAGCAGCCGCTCAACCCCAGGGCAATGACCCAGGCCCCTGTCAGGGTCGCTCCCCGCCAGCAGGCGCGCAGGTTGGATCCCACCACCGCCAGGGCAAAACCAAAGGCGCCCAGGCCCAGCCCCCAGCGGGCAAATACCCGCGTCCACAGCACCGGCAAGGCGTTCAGCTCGGCAAACCAGGCCAGATCTACATAGAAGGCCGCCAAGCCGCTGATGGCCAGGATCCCTAGTCCAATCCAAAGCAATAGGAGTAGCCCTCGCCGCAACCGCTGCATGGCCTCACCGTCCTTGGCCCGGAGCTGCCCTTGATCCTAGCCCCTGCACCGCCTGCAGCAAGCCCGCTGGACCCCCGTCCACCCGCACCACCGGGATCCCGACTTGGGCCTGCAACTCTTGCCAGCTCAGATCGTCTAGAAAGCGCTCCCCATCCTTAAGAGCAATCTGGGGCAAAAGTAGCCCATCGTAGCTTGCCAAGTTTTCAACGGATTTCAGAGCGCCCAGAATGTCTTGTCCTGTCAACAACCCGGTTACCGTCAGGGTTTGTCCCCAGAATTGGCTGGCAATGGGCAACAGGTCCAACTGCAGCCCCCGAATGCCGTTCATCCGCTTGACCACAGGCTGGAAGGCCTGTTCCACAGCGTTGCCCACCACCCAGAGAACTTTGAGGGGAGCAGGGATCCCAGCCGGCAGCCGCACCTGCTCGAACTCGCTCAAGAACAAGCGCAGGGATCCCACCCCATTCCCCAGTTGGGGGTAATCTTCGTAGTGCTCTGCCGGCGGCAATTCCCGACCCGCCAGCAGATACCACTCATCGGCCAGCCAGGCAAAGGTGGATCCCAGTTCTTGCCGAAACTGCGCCTGCAGCGCTTCCACCTGATCAATCACCTCCGCCGCTTTGGCAGCATCCACCGGGATTAGCTCATCATTGGGGGGACGAAAGCGGGTTAGCCCCACCGGCACCACCGCCACCGAGAGGACGGTTGGGATCCCTTCAACAGGTTGGCCAAAGGCGGCCAAGTCCAGAAGGGTGCGAGTTAGCTGCTCCCCATCGTTCCAAGCTGGGCAAACCACCACTTGGGCATGCAGTTGCAGGCGGTGTTGGCGAAACCAGGCCAACTGGTCCAGGATCAAGCCGGCACGCGGGTTTTTGAGCAGGCGGCTGCGCAACTGGGGGTCGGTGGCATGGACCGACACATAGAGGGGAGAAAGGCGCAGGCGGGCAATGCGATCCCACTCGGCAGCAGTCAGGTTGGTGAGGGTGAGGTAGCTGCCGTAGAGAAAGCTGAGGCGGTAGTCGTCGTCTTTGAGGTGCAAGCTTGCCCGCATCTCAGGGGGCTGTTGGTCGATAAAGCAAAAGGGGCAGGCGTTGTTGCATTGGATGAGACCATCGAACAAAGCCGTCTCAAACTCCAGCCCCAGATCCTCGTCCACGTCTTTTTCCAGCTCAACCGTGCGCGGGATCCCTTGGCTGTCTAGGATCTCCAGGCAGAGATATTCCTCAGCAATGAGGAAACGGTAGTCGATGAGGTCGCGGGGTTTCTCGCCATTGATGCTCACCAGCGCCTCCCCCGGCTGAATGCCCACCTTTGCCGCCAGGGATCCAGGTAGGACGGCGCTGATGCGGGCAGGCTTGAGGCTAGCACGGGACATGGCGCGCCCAGAGTACAAACCTACTCCAGACAGCGGCGAATTGCTGCTTCCAGCTCCGACTGGCTGAGGTCGGTAACCACAAACACCTCTTGCACGCTGCTGCCCTTGCGGGCCACCAACTTGTATCCACCCCGAATAGGCACGGAAACCCGCAACTGTAACTGAGGGATCCGCCCCCGACTGCAGGACAAGGCGCCCGGGGTTACAGTTTTAATGCCCGGCTGTCGAGTCAGGCGCTCCAGGACAGGGATCAGCCCAGAAATGTGGGTGGAGTGGTTCCAAACCAGACGACCAGCAGGCTCAGACATAGCGGCAACGCAACAGCGAGAGAGGCTGGATCTCCATGCTAAGCTCTTACCCTTGCAACTGAGAATAAGCCTTGGCGAACTCTCCAAGTGCAGGCATTTTCAGAGGGTTTTCTCTGTGCTAGTTTAGCGGCAGCAAACGCGGGGAGCTCCTGACTTATGGTTTCCGAGCAAGTCATCCTAGAGATTCCCGAAGCCATCCTGAAAGGCCTGCAGAATGGAACCTACGAGCGCGTAGGCGGCGTAGTGCGAGAAGTGGCCTCTAAGCGGGTGGTGGCCTGGCTGAGAGAAACAGGGGGCTTGACACTCGCAAATAGCATTGGCAACTGGATCCCGGGAGTGGATATCATCAACGGGATCCTTGCCAACATTCAGTTGAGACAGATCAACCTAAGACTAATCGACATTGGCAATAAACTAAACACTGTCTTGGGCTTAACCCAATTTAATATCCGCGGTGTGGCAGCAGTGGGGTATGCTTTAGGCGCCGCCGATGCGCAAAAACCGAAGCTGCCATGGCTATAGATAGCCCTTTGCCTTTGGTTCTTGTGGTACGCTACACCTCGCCTGAGACTTGGCTGCCGGTTGTGGCTTTCGACGACGTGGAGCGAGCTACGCAGGCGCTGCGAGACTTGCAAGCGCGCCGGCCTGGGCAGCAGTATGGTCTAGAGAACTCCTATGTTTTATATGAGCGCCGCCATGAAGCTCTGATTTGCTTGGCTTATCTGCTGCAACAGCTGGGGCGGCAATACGACCCTGACGAAACGGATCTAGACCTGAAAGTTACCGTCTACGGCTTTGCCCGCAACGATCCGCCGCCGCCGCAGCTGTGGGGTTGGGGAGAGCCCTGCCTGTTCTTTGAGCGCGAGCACGCGGAGCTGTTTCTTGAACCTGACGCGAGAACGCGGCTGAAGGGCTGGATGGTGCGGTGTGCGTTCCACGTCCACTGCGGTCAGACGCTGCAACAGCTGTGGAACTTTAGCGGCCTCGCTTACTCGCCGGTTCATGAGCAGCTCGAGTTCTGGGAGCGGATGTTGGGTACACGGGATCCATGAAGTAACTGGGCCAGAGGAAGAGACAAAAGCTCTGCTGTCAAGCGGATGGGGAAACCCCACCCGCCTGCGCGGTGGGGTAGTTCATCTAGCAACAGGATCAATGGGGGTAGAATCCGCCGTCCAAACCAAATAGAACTTCAGGTTCTCCTTTAGCTTTTCAGCGTCCGCTCTTTCCTTTATCGCTGTCAGGGAGAGCCGCACTCGCAACAGTCCTCTGGACATGGTCGGCTCTTCTTCCTGAGCCGTAGCTATCTATTCCCAATTGCTTGCTGGTTTGGACAGGGAGGGATCTAGTCCAGCTCCCGCCGACGTAGCCGCTGCAAGGCCGAGAGAGGTTTCTCTTCCTCTGGCTGCTTTTCTAGAGTTGCTTCTGGCGGGGCAATTGTTTGTTCAAGCGCAAATTTGTCCCCCTCCGAATCGATGGTTAGGGGGGGAGCGGAGTTGTTAGTCTGTTGGCTAGGAAGAGGAACCGACTCCAAGGGGGCCAGCAGGGACTGGATGTGGCTATAGGTCTCGGGGTTGCTGCGGGCGGCGTGGGCCAGGAGAGTGAGCTGCTGTTTGGCTTCCACGAGGTTCCCCAATTTGAGATCCACCAAAGCCAGTTGGTAGCGGGCCTTGAAACTTGTGGGATCCACCTCCACTGAGCGTTGGAAGGCGGCTCGCGCCTCCGCCAGCTTGCCTTGGCGAGCGTAGATCAGGCCGAGGTTAAAGGGCACGTCGGGATCCCGCTCACTGGGGAGAACCCTAGTTTTGTCTTCCAGCTCAAGGGCGGCCCGGTAGGCATTGATGGCTAGGGTGTGAAAGCCCATCTGCAGGTAGCGGGCTGCATCTGCCTTGAGTTGGGCCACTGTCGGCTCCCCGGTGAGCAGATTCATAGGCGGCTGGGCAGAGGCGGGCAGTCCCAGCACCAAGCTCAGCAGGCATCCCACGGCGGCAGTCTGTCCACTGCTTTTATTCATCACCACGATCAGTTTCCTCCAACCACGTCAACACCACTTCGTTCCATCCTTCAGGGCCGGGGAGCCGGGCCAGTTGCCACTGGGTCTGAACCTCTGGCCCACCGAGGTGAACGGCCTCCTTCCAGAGGCTATCCGCAATTGGGCTGGGAAGCACGACTTTCCGCTCCGCCCAGCGCAAAAACGCCAGATCGGGCAGGGAACAGCCAATGCCCAGAGCCCTGACCGGGCCCAAGTGTCTCTGGTAGCAGTCTAGAAGCAACCGCACCGCCTCTTCTCCAGGCCAGAAACTGGCTGCTGGGGTTGAATGCATCCACTTCCAGCCAGTGAGATACCAGTGCGAAGGGCTGGGAAGGTGGAGCTGACGCAGCCGCAACTGGTGCTGGCTGAGGGTGGCCTCTTGCTGGGCGAAGGCCGCTTTTAGGGTGGCTGGATCCCCGGAATAGCTGAAAATCTCGCTATATTCCCGCTGTTGCACCCGTTCTGCCTCCTCCAAAGGGATCCCAGTGGCGGCAGCGAGCTCCGAGGCTGTCCAATCCCCAAACCCAATGAGATCCAAGTGGCAATCTTGACGCACCTGTTGCAAAATGTGGCGCAAGCAGGAGTAGGGCAATCCCAGGGCACACACGTAGTAGGGAGAGCAGTGTTGCCAGCGCTCGTCCAAAATCCCTGCGGGAAAGTAATGTTCGGGGACGTAAATGGCGGAACCGTCCTCGCAGATGAAGGGATGCTCCAGGCGCAGTTGCTGACACAGATATTCCAGTTGGGCGCGGGTACGTAGGCTGTAGAGCACCAAGGGAATGGAGCGGCGCTCCAGAGCCGCTAAAGCTTGTCGGGCAGAGCCATAGCTGTTGGACTGGGGATCTAGGAGGCTGCCATCCAAACTGGTGAGGACAAGTCGCATAGGTCCAGGAAAGGAAAAGGCGCTGGCACCAGTCAATTAGCCAGATCAAACAGCCTCTGGCCCGAGGAGCGCAAGCCGGATCCCTGAGGCAGGCCTTGGGGCTCAAGCGGCCAGCATTCCCATCATCCAACAGCCTTGACAGAAGTGAAGCACCCAGAGCGGCACTGAGGCAATTGATGCCAAATGTTACGCTCTGCTGCCATGCCCAGCCGATCCTAGCGACAGAGCAAGCCTCTTGGCTCGCGATTCCTTTGAGGGATCAGGTGCCGAAAGCGCGATCCCCAGCATCTCCCAACCCAGGCAGGATAAACCCTCGGTCGTTTAGACGCTCGTCAATCATGGCGCAGAAAATTTGCACCATTGGGTAATGGGATCCCAGCCGCTGCAACCCCGGCGGAGCGGCCAAGACACTCACAATTCTCACTAAGCTGGGATCCGCTCCTCGTTTTTTCAGCTCATCCAAGACCCAGAGCAAGGTGCCGCCAGTAGCCAACATCGGCTCAGGGATGAGAATGCGCATCTGCTCCGGGATCCGCTCTGGCAGGCGATTGAGGTAACAACTCACCTGCAGCGTCTCCTCGTCCCGCACCAGGCCCACATGAAAAACCCGTGCCTGGGGCAAGAGAGCCTGACAGCCTTCCAGCATGGCCAGGCCAGCCCGCAAAATGGGCACGATGGCCAGCGGCGTGTTGGGGGCGATAACTTCTGCTGCAGCAGGTTCCAGAGGAGTTTGCACCTGCACCGCCTGAGTTGGGATCCACTCCCGCATCGCCTCGTAGGTTAGCCAGCGGCCCAGCTCCGACAGAGCACTGCGAAACAAAGGCGTGGGGGTTTCCACATCGCGAGCCACGGCTAACCAGTGCTTAATGAGCGGGTGAGAGGGGACATAGACCCGAAGCTGCTGACTTGCCACAGAAAGATGCCTCAATCTGGGCGGTAGCATAGCGGTTTGCCTGAGCAGAAAGCAAGCACCTCCCTCAAGGCAATAACCAGCCTGGAGGTCCGTGGTTGGCTTGCCAACTGCAGGGCTACAGAAAGCCCGCTCCGTACCGCTTAGCAGTCGGAGCCGGGTAGTTTACGATGGGTTGCCATGCTTCGCCGTTACAGCCTAGGACAAAGCTGGAGCTGGGTCTGCGGATCCGGTAGATCTGGATCACGAGATTTTTTTTGAGGATCGCCCATGTCTGCCGTCCGGTTTCAGCCGTTGCGGGTGGCCTTCACCTGTGCGGATCCCAGCCAAGCGCAAATGCCTGTTGCCGAGTTGTTGGCGGCTCTGCCGGCCTCGCCGCTTCTGACGTACACTGACCCGGAAGCAGCGGACTTGCGAGTAGAGATGCTGCCCGATGCCATCTACCACTTCTACCGACGGGAGGAAGAGGTGGCGCTGGCGGCCTTTCGGATCCCGGTAAAAAAGCCGCAGGCTCTACCTCGCAAGCTGGTGCGGCTGCTGGAACATGTGGCCGCCTTCGACAACCTCCTCAACCTGCAACCTGCCAGCGATGCTTTGAGCAGTGTTCTGGAAGTAGAGTTTCTGCAACTGGAAACGCCGGCCAGCGGCTCTACCCCTGCCGAAGTCAGCCCCCTGCCGCGGGATCCCCAGGGACAGGTGCAAATTCAAGCAGGCCGCAACCTCGCCATCGCCCTGCGCAACAGGGCTCTCACTCCAGTGCACGTCTATGTAACAGTCTTTGACGAACGGCAGTGCAGCGTCGGTTTAGTCTATCCCTACCAGCCGGACTTTCCTGCCCGCCTGCGCCCTAGTGAAAGTGTGCTAGTCGGCTCTGGCCCTCGCTACCTGCTGCAGATGCAACTGCCCGAAGACGCGGAGACAACGGTGGATCGCTTCAAAATCTGGGTCAGCAGTACTGGCATGCAGCCGGGCATCATGGCAATGCCCCCGCTGGGACAAAGACTGGAGCCCCCCTCCGAGGATCCCTACGGATCGGGATCCCGGCTGGATCGGGAAGTTCGGCTGGCCATTTTGGGTAAGGCAGGCAGCACGCCCATGCCGGCTTTTGCCGAGGATCCCTGGTGGTGTATGGAGCAGGCTGTCAAAGTGGTAGCTTAGACTGAGTCTACCTCCTCACAATTCTGTACAGCAGAGACTCAACCTCCTCGACACTAATTGCTGAAAGATTATAGGAGGAGGAGATCCTACTTCTCGTCTCCTGATCAGCATCTGCCAAGACCAGAAAGACTTGATCTGGGCCGAGACCCATTTCGGAGGCGAGCCAAGAGTACTTCTCTATACAGTCCCTGTAGCTGCCGGTCTTCGACTCTATCCAGTAGAATCGGTTGTTAATGTGGAAGAAGAGATCGATCTCAAAGTCGCTACCGTTGGGCAAAGTAACTTCCGCATTTGCGATGTAGGAAAAATCGATCTTCTGTCCCTGCTCTCTAGCAAACTTGATCAGTTGCTGTTTGACATATCTCTCCAGCCAATCTCCAGATAGGAACTTGATTGCCTCTGAAGACTTGCTTAGTTTTACCATCAGGGTTTTGGAGCTTTTTGAGTAGTTATGTTCCTTTAAGAAATTAACCTTACGTAGAGTGGAAGCAAGTTGGCAGCTATAATTTATCACTTCTGGAGGGTTGCCTTTTAAGCAAAGAGTCAAGCTCTTTTCTTCTCCAATGCCAGATTTAATTTCTTTGTAAAGCTTCTCAATCATCGAGTACCTCTGACCCATAAGGTTTGATATCCAGTTCAGCTTGTTATCGAGTTCCCCTTCTGCTGCTTTTTTACTAGATGGAAGCAGGTTCTTCATCCTTATGTTCTTAGACCACAGAAATACCCCTATCTTCACCTGTTCACGGCTAATCGTCTCTGGCGGCAAACTCTTGAGTCTTGCGTCAGCAGTTTGCTTGTTAGTTTCCTTCCCCTTTTGAAGGCTAGAACTCGAGTTTAGATTCTGGGAAATGTTTTCTATACTTTCCGATAGACTGCCCAGGATATTCTGCTGATTACTTATATTCTTAACTAGCTGACTTGTATAGTCAGCTAAACGCTGAAGGAAGTTTTGGTAACTTTCGGACAGACTTTCTGAGATATGAAGTTTGAAGCCCTCAAGGTCAGCTTGTAGCTTTCTTAGAATCTCATCCAGTAACTGGCTATTAGCTCTTTGAGTGAACTGGTCAAGTTGCAAAGCTATTGCCCTCTCAGTTTCTTTCCTCCATCTCTCAAACCTCGATTCGTAGCGGTTCACTTCAGATCGCCTACAGGTATAAACGCCCAGGGAGAAACCAATAGCCAATCCAATTAGAAGACCTAAAAGCAGAGTCATTTCCCTTTGATCCTATTTTCTTTAACTTAACTCAGGAGTTGCGAACAGCTGGGAAGATTATGAACTACCCCACCGCGCAGGCGGGTGGGGTTTCCCCATCCGCTTTACGGCAAGATTTTTGTCTCTTCCTCTGCCC
>NZ_JANSIZ010000081.1:0-10182 GCF_047462315.1 Synechococcus sp. H60.2
TGTGCACTACAAGGCCGCCAGAGCAGGGATCCAGGTTGTGGTGGTGCCGCCTGCCTACAGCTCGCAGACCTGCCACCAGTGCTTCTGGCTTGGGCAGCGGGAAGGGAAGCGTTTTCGCTGTGTCAACCCGGCTTGTGGCTGGGAAGGGGATGCAGATTTGAACGGTGCCAACGTCATTACGCTTTTGGGGGTCGCTGTAAACCGGCCTGGAGATTCGTGGTTGGCTTGCCAACTGCAGGGCTACCCTTCGCGTCAGCGGCGCGTAGCGCTTAAGCCCGCTCCGTACCGCTTAGCGGTCGGAGCCGGGTAGTTTACCGAGCTCACGGAGCGCCTTGAAAGTCTCCAGTCTTTTGCTCGCCTCTGTCGGGAGCTTAACCAGGCGGATCCCTACCAATTGATCCCTTCTGAACCCCAAAGTCTCTATCTACTGGCTGCTGAGTGAGACGCTTACAGAGCTTAGCCCACCTCGCGGGCGGCCCGCACCAGCAGTCCCGCCATAATTAGTCCAGAGAGAATTGAGCTGCCGCCGTAGCTAAACAGCGGCAAGGGTACCCCTGTAGTTGGCAACAGGCCGGTGACCACACTGACATTCAGCAGTGCCTGCCCCACCAAAAACATCAAACAGCCACAGGCCACCAGCCGCGTGGGCAGGTCGAGACAGCGCCGCATGACCCGCAGGCTTACCCAGGTGTAGGCGCTCAATAGCCCCAGGAAGAAGAGGGATCCCACCAGGCCAAACTCTTCCGCATACACCGCAAAGATGAAGTCTGTGTACTGGATGGGCAGGTAGAATAGCTTTTGCTGCGAAAGGCCGTAGCCTTTACCCCACCAGCCCCCTGAGCCAATGGCCAAAAGGCTTTGCACCAACTGATAGCCGTCGCCCCGCGCATTCCCCCAGGGATCCAAAAAGGCAAGGATGCGCCGCCGCTGGTAGTCTTTGCTGAGAATGCTCACCACAGCCGCCAGGATCCCCAGTCCCGCTGTAGCCAAGAGGGTAAAAACGGGGATCCCGGCAGTCCAGGCCATGACCCAGAGGGTAAGGCCGCAGATGGCGGTGGTGCCCAAGTTGGGCTGGAGGAGGATCCCTAGCAGCGCCAAAGCAAAGAGCCCAACCCAGACGCCGCGAAACCAGGCGGGGTGGTAAAACCAACGGCCAAACACCCAGGCCCCCTGCAGCACCAACAGAGGCTTGAGCAATTCCGAAGGCTGGATGACCACCGGGATCACCTTCAAATCCAGCCAGCGGCTGGCATCCAGGCGGGAAACCCCCAGCCCCGGCACCTGGGTAGCCCAGACTAAGCCAATGCCCAGCAGACAGAGGATCCCGGCCCAGGGAAACCAGCGCCGCAAGGGGATGCGCACCAGAAGTGCGAAGCAGGCCAGCCCCAGCCCTGCCCAGAGCAACTGGCGCTTAAAGAAATAGAGGCCATCGCCAGTAGTCTGCTGCGCCACCGGGTAGGAGGCCGAAAACAGCATCATCAAGCCCACCGCCAGCCAAACCAGCGTCAGCCAGCGCAGCCAGCGCGCTTCAGCATTCCAGGGATCCCACAAGGGCTTGGCAACAGGCGCGGAAGTGGTGGCCACGGTGCTCGAAGCTGGGGTACTGGTCAAAGCTGGCACAAGCAGGCGACAGCAAAACGGTAATGGGCCGAGGGGGATCCGCCAGGGCTTGCGCTAGGGAGCAAGCGGCTGCAAAGGCCCTTTCCACCGCTACCTCTAGAGTTGGCAGGATCTCGACGTCAGTATAGCGGATTGCCCGGAGAGCCTGGGCCAGGGCAGGAGCAGCCTCCCCAATGAGCAACACACGGGCCACCTTAGCCTGAATAAGCCGCAGCCAGGCCGAGGGATCCCCCTGTTTGGCCCTTCCACCGGCAATGAGGATGATGGGCGGGGAGAGGGCGTTGAGGGCCACCCAGCCGGCCTCGTAGTTGGTGGCTTTGCTGTCGTTGACAAAGCGGATGGGGGTGGATCCCACCTGGATTTGGGCTACCCGCTCCAAGCGATGGGGCATGCCAGCAAAAGAGCGGATGGCTCCCTGAATGGCAGTGTTAGGGATCCCGGCCAGATGAGCAGCCGCTGCCGCCAAGAGCAAGTTCTGCAAGTTGTGAGGACCAGGGCAGCGCTCGGCAAAATCCTCCAGCTCCGCCACCGCTTCCCCCTGGATGTAAAGGGTGCTCCCCCGCAGGAAGACATCCGCTTGCGGATCTTGCAGGGAAACCCAGTAGGTGTTTTCCCAGTCTCGCCGCCGGCGAAAGAGGTAGGGATCCTCGCCGTTGACCACCCGCCACTGGGCCCGCTCCAGCAGCCGCGCCTTAAAGCCGGCGTAGCGCTCCAGGGTGCCGTGCCGCTCTAGGTGATCGGGGGTGAAGGTGGTCCATACCCCAATGCGGGGTGGGCTGCTAGGGGAGCTCTGCATCAGACGGCTGCTGGCCTCCAGTTGGTAGCTGCTTAGCTCTGCCACGATCCAATCCGGCTGCCGCTGCCCTTGCCAAGTCTCCAGCGCCACCTGAGACAGAGGTAAGCCAATGTTGCCGCAGGGGATCCCTTCTAGCCCTGCCGCTTTAAACATCTCCGCCACCAGGGCCGTGGTGGTGCTTTTGCCGTTGGTGCCCGTGATCCCTACCCAAGGCAGATGCTCAAGGAACTGCCAGGCCAGCTCCGCCTCTCCCACCACCTCGATCCCTTGCCGACGCGCCTCTTGCAGCAAGGGGTGATCCCAGGCAATGCCCGGGCTGACCACCACCTGCTCCACTCCCAGCAGCAGTTGAAAAGGCTGGCCCAAGTGGACAGGGATCCCTTCTTGTTCCAGCTCTGCCTGCCGTTGCTGCAAGAGCTCCGAATCCTGCTCGTCCCAGACCCACACCTCTTTTCCTTGGGCCCGCAGCAGCCGTGCAGCCGACCAACCTGCGATCCCCAGTCCCAAAACCTGATGGCCCACGTCTATGCCCCTTGGAACTTTGGCTTGCAGATGCATCTTACGGCTCTGGCCGCCCTCTAGAGCGCAGCGCGGGGCCTAGGGATTGGGGCGACAGAGAAAGGAGAGCACCTCGCCCATGAGATGGTTTATGGCTTGGTACTTCTCAGGGGGAGCTGAGAGAATTTCTACTTCCGACTGCACATAGGTAGATGGCAATAACTCGTCGCGGCAGTGGGAGACAAGCCCTTGCACCAATTCTGGCGTGGTTTCCAAGTGAAACTGGAGGCCAATCACTGAACGCCCAAGCTGAAAGGCCTGGTTCTCGCAGCCTTCGCTTTTGGCAAGGTGAAGTGCACCAGGGGGCAGCTCGAAGGTTTCCCCGTGCCAGTGAAAAACCTCAATCGAGGGCGGAAAAGGAAAGGCCAGCTCGTTCGCTGGTTGGATCCCTTGCACTGGCCACCAGCCTATTTCCTTAACACGATTTGGAAACACTCGGCTACCCATTGCGCTGGCAATCAGTTGCGCCCCCAGACAGATGCCCAAAATGGACTTGCCGGCCTCGATGGCATTGCGGATAAACTCCTTCTCCTGCACCAGCCAAGGGAACGCGCTTTCGTCATTGGCACTCATGGGGCCACCCATGACGATGAGCATGTCAAATTCATCCAGGCTCGGCAATCTTGTCGATTCAAAGAACTTTGTGCCCGTTACAGGGTACCCCTTGGCTTTGAGCCAGGACTCTATGTAGCCGAGACCTTCAAACGCCACGTGTTGTAAGTAATGGGCCCGCATGCTGATTTCAATGACTAATACCTCAGCATAGCATAGCTTCTGTAACTTCCTTGCTGGCAGTGTTTCCGGGACTGTAGCATTTCTAAGATATTCATGACAGGTTATAATACAGCCTATTAATTTAAAATAGGGTACAGAAGAGAAGGGGATGCCAACCCATTCTTTGGATTTACGGCAGAGAGTTGTGGCAGCTTATCAGGCAGGTCAGACCTCTATCCGCCAGGTAGCCGAACGGTTCATGGCGACCAAAAGAACAGTACACCGCTGGGTGCGACAAAAAGCAAGGATGTGATTGCCCCCGACCAGACAGGGGTGTGGGAGGAAATGGAACGGGGAGTAGCTCGGAGTTTACGCGGTCAAAGAGCTTATCATTATCATCAGAAATACAAAGGAGAAAGCATATTGTGATTGGATCTATTTCCTTGAGAGGGGTAGTTGGCTATCATGTCATCAAGGGTAGGACAGTGAGGACTTCTTTACTACTGATCAATTCATCTTGTCTGTGAGGAGTTTTCTCGATGCCAGGAAAAGGAACAGCACCTAAAAGTGGTGACAAATTGGAGCAGCGAGTTGTTGCTCTAGCACAATCTCTTGGATTGAAGACACAAGCAAGAGTCAAAGCAGCACGAAGGCTGTGGGGGCAACAGCGCTATATTGATGTGGTCATTAGCGATGAGAAAAGCGGCAAACGACTAGGAGTAGAGTGTAAGTTTCAGGCGACGTCAGGTACAGCAGAAGAGAAGATCCCTGCAACCATTCAAGATATGGAGCACTGGCCTATTCCAGGGATCGTGGTGATTGATGGCGAAGGGTTCTCAAAAAACATGCAAGGATACCTGATGTCTACAGGGAAAGTGGTTTGGTTTAGCGATTTAGAAGATTGGCTACGTTTGTATTTTGGATTGTAACATGAGCGATTTGCTTCTTCCGCGACCCTTTCTAAAATGGGCTGGCGGCAAGACACAACTGACGGACGCCCTATTGGAGCGGATGCCCATCTATTTCAACACTTACCACGAGCCTTTTGTTGGGAGTGGTGCGCTTTTCTTTCGCCTGTATAGAGAACGCAAGATTAAACAAGCGATTCTTTCTGATATCAACGCCGAGTTGATAGACACTTACCTGGCCATTCGCGATCATGTTTGGGAAGTTATTCAACTGCTTTCTGAATTTCCATACGATAAAAGTTTTTATTACCAGATTCGAGAGAAAGATCCTTGGTCAATGAGTCTTGCAGAAAGAGCAGCACGCATGATTTACCTAAACAAGACAGGCTACAATGGTTTGTATCGGGTCAATCGGCAGGGAAAATTTAATGTTCCTTTTGGACGATATAAAGCTCCAAAGTATCTGGACAAAGATAATCTTTTAGCCGCATCCCTTGCCCTACAACATGTTGAAATTTTGTGCCTGCCATTTGAGACAGTTGTCGAGAGAGCCAAGCCAGGCGACTGGGTGTATTTCGACCCGCCTTACGCTCCTGTCTCGCGAACATCCAACTTTACTTCCTATCATGCCAACGGCTTTGCCTTAAAGGATCAAGAGCGATTACGAGATATTTGCATTGACTTGAGCAAGAATAAGGTGTATGTTATACTTTCTAACTCTGACACTGCAATCATTCGCTCTTTGTACGCTATGCCCTTCTTTGCTGTTGATGAGGTTCAAGCAAATCGGGCTATCAACTGCAAGGGGGCAAAGCGAGGAAAAATCACCGAGCTGGTGATCACAAACTACCCTGTTGAAAGAACGGTGCAGCTATGCTTACTCGAGCAGGGGTTGCCTTATTTGAATGAATGCCACCCAACAGGCGCCTGCCCCTGCTGCTGCTCCGCTGCGCTTCGGCGTCGCTCCTGAGGCAACAGACTAGTAGGTGCGCCCGCGCCAAGAGCGGGGGCGACTGAGGGCTGACAAGATCACCCGCAGGACAGCCAAGGGATCCGCCAGCGGCGAAGCCCAGAACGTCCACGGGGGATCCTGGTAGGAGCTGCGAATGCCTACCAGCACGCCCAAGCGCAGGGCGAGTAGGCCTAAGTTTAGCCCCAACAGAACCTGCTCTGTTAGGGAAAAGGGCAACCCCATCCCGGCCTTGATCCCCAGCCCCCCAACTGCCAAGACTGGGATCCCTTGGGTAAGCACCAGTAGGGCGATATCCCCCCACAGTTGAGCCTTGGGAGTGGCGTCTTTCAAATCCAGGGAGCGGCCCCACTCCCGCCAGGTTTCAGCCAAAGACGTGTACATGCGCACCTTGAGCAGGTGCCGACCGTCGCAAAAAGCTACCTTAAAGCCGGCTGCCGCGATCTGCCGCACCAGGGTTACGTCGTCGCAAAAGGAAGCCCGCGCCAGCGTGTAGCCATTCATGGCTTCCAGCACCGAGCGGCGCACCAACATGCACTGCCCATTGGCCATCGTCCGCTCCGGCAGAGCAGCCGTGTCCCCTGCCGCCCCATAGCGGTAGATCAGGGTTGTCAAAAGAGCCGGCTGCAGCCAAGCTTCTCCCCAGTGCTCCAAGATAAACTGCGGCGCCAGGGTGATGAGATCCAGCTGGTTGGCCTGGGCAGTTTCCAGCAAGCGCTCTACCAGGCCTGGCTGGGGGCGGGTATCGGCATCAATACCCAGGATCCACTCAGAGGCGGGATCCGACTGGAGAAATCCATAGTGCAACGCCCAGGGACGACCTACCCAGCCACTGGGCAGGGGATCGTCGGTCAAGAGGCGAAAGCGGGGATCCCGCTCGGCCATCTGCAGCACTTTCTCGCGGGTGCCATCCTGGGAGTGGCTATCCACCACCAGCACCTCGCGCACAACCGCTCCCTGGCGGTGCAGCCCTTCCAGGCAGGGATCCAGGCGCTTGGCTTCGTTGAGGGTGGGCAGTAGGACGCTGACCAGGCCCGGCGGGAAGGGGATCCCCGCTTGGCCAGGGGGCAGAGGGGAAGGGCGCCGCAAAGACGGCAGCAGCCGCGCCAGCAACACCGCCACCATTGGCAGCTGCAGGGCCAGCAAAATCAGGGCAGCCGCATCCCCTATCGGGATCCCGTGCGTATCCATTGGAGCTACCTTCCTACATCAAACAAAAAGTTGCCTGGCAGAACCCAACCCGGCGGCTTTGGTTCAGAATCAATGTGGCTCCCGCCCTTGACTTTCTCAGCCCTTTGTGGATGTTTCCACCCAGCTCAGCCCCAAAGGATCTCTTGTCACCCTGGTCAAGCTTCCGGCAGGAAAGCTGGATCCCGCTTTGGTGCGGAAAGAGCTGGGCCAAATTCTCGCCGAGAAACCCAAACACCTCTTACTGGATCTAAGCCAGGTTACGCTGATCGACAGCATGGGGGTGTCGGCTTTGGTGTGGGCAAGACGCACCTGTACTCCCGCCGGCTGTCATCTCAAGCTCTGCGGCTTAGGAGAACAGGCCAAGCTGGTTCTCAAGGTTACCCATCTGGATTCCCTCTTCGAGATCTATCCGTCGGTGGAAGCCGCCCTCAAGGATGTCTCCGAGTCCTGAAGGGGAGAGCTTGTTACAAGTTTTACCGCATCCTCAAATCAAAACCCCCTAGGGGCTAGTCTCCTGGTTCTCAACAGCCTGGGGCTGGTTTCTTTGGGCGTAGAGCTGCGCCTGTTGCCGGATTTCCTCCCGCACCTTGGGCGGGGCCAGGCGGGCCGCTTGCTCAAACAGATCAGGGGCTTGTGCCCGTAGGTCGGCATCGGCAGCAGAGCTGAGGGCTATTGCCTTGCCCAATACCGGGGCAAAATCGCTGGGATCCGCTGCAATCATCTCATCATAAAGGGCCACCGCTTTTCCCGTCTGGTTGTTGCGGGCGTAGATAAAAGCTAAGCGCAGGCGGACATCGTTATCTTCCGGTACTTCCTTCAGATAGTTCTCCAGCAGGTCAATGGCTTCAGAAGTGTGGCCCAGAGCCAGTTGAACGTCGGCCAGCTCCTGCAGAACTTGGCCATCTTTGGGATCCTTTTTGTAGAGAGCTTGAAGCTGCTCCAGCGCTCCTTCCAGATCTCCTGTCTCCCGCTGAATTTGAGCCAAAAAAGCTCGCAGTTGCCGATTTTCCGGCTCCAGTTCCACCAGCTTCTTCAGCGGCTCAATGGCCCCTTGCGGCTCGTTGAGCTGCAGTTGCGTGTCAATTAACCCCCGCAGGGCAATGGGGTTATCCGGCTCCCGTTCCAGCACGGCCCGGTAGCCGTCCGCCTGGGCCCGCAGTTGCTCGGTAACCAAATTGGCGGTGTCTGCCGAGTCAGAAGGCCCCAGTGCCTGCAGTATCGGGCCAAAGGAGAAGCCCAGGAACATGACTGCGCCAAACACCAGCATCAGGGCTTCCAGGAATTTGCGGAGGGGCGATTTGTCAGGTTTGGACTGAGGCATGAAGGGGCTCGCACCAATCTCTCTGTACTCTATCATCGGCCCCCTTGAAAGCACAGCAGCCTACTGGCCAGGCCAGCGGCACAAAATTTGCCCTAACAAAGGGGGGGTGCTAGAACCTCACCGGCAGCCCCCTTAACTTTGAACCTGCTGGAGCTGCTGCACCTGGGCCTGTAGGTAGGGGATCCCCACCCGGTAGCAGTAGTCGCCGAAGCGCTCTTGGGGGTGGCGCTCCTGCTTGTAGAGCTGCAGAAGAATTCTCATCAGGGGCACGATCTGGCTAATGTGCACCCGATCCTGAAACGGCTGGGCCAGGCGATCCCCTTGCGGGCTGGCCCCCAGCCAGATTTGGTAGTAGCCATCGGGGGCGGATCCCACCAAGCCGAGCTCTGCCAAGTAAGGCCGGGCACAGCCATTGGGGCAGCCGGTCATACGCACCAGAAAGGGCGAATCCTGCAGCCCCAGCTCCTGCAACACCTGATCCAACTGGCGAATCAGGGTGGGCAGGGCTCGCTCCGACTCGGTAATGGCCAAGCCGCAGGTGGGAAGCGCCGGACAGGCCATGGAGAGCCGCACCAGCTCCGGGATCTCCTCTTTGGAAAGCACCCCATGGGACTTGAGGATCTGGTTGATGGCCTCTCGCTGGTGATCCTCGATGTCAATGAAGATCACGTCCTGCGTAGGAGTCAGCCGCAGGTGGAGGGAAAATTCCTCTACAATCTTGCGCAGGGCCGTTTTCAGCCGCCGCTCCGGCGTATCTTGGATGCGGCCATTTTCAATCGAGAGGCCCAAAAACCAACGGCCATCCCCTTGCTCGTGCCAGCCCAGGTAGTCGTCGCTGTTGGGGACAAACTTGGGCATGCGCCGGAAGGGCAGTAGCTTCTCCCCCAGGTACTGCTCGACCACGCGGCGAAACTTGCGGATCCCCCAGTCGCGCACCAGATACTTCAGCCGTGCCTGCTTGCGGTCGTAGCGGTTGCCGTGATCCCGCTGCACCGCCAAAATCGCCTGGCAAACCCGGTACACCGCTTCCGGCGGGGCAAAGCAGAGCTTCTGGGCCAAAAGGGGTTGGGTCTCCTCCTTGCCGTGGGTGCGCCCCATGCCGCCGCCCACCACGATGTTGAAGCCCTTGAGGTTGCCCTTGCGGTCGGTGAGGACGATCAAACCCAGGTCTTGGGAGTACACATCGACGGTGTTCTCCCCGGCTACGGCGATGGCCGTCTTAAACTTGCGGGGCAGATAGACCGGGCCATAGAGAGGTTCCGGCCCCTCCAGCCTCACGCCGTTGCCTACAAACTGCTCGGCTTCCCGGACTTCCGGATCCACCGGCGGGATGGAAACCGCCTCCCCATCCACCCAGAGCTCGTAGTAGGCAGAAGTCTTTGGAGCCAGGAGATCCGCCAGTTTGCGGGCATACTCCTGGGCGTAGCGGTAGGCAGGCCGGTTTTTGTAGGGGGCGACCGGTGCCATGACGTTGCGGTTGACATCGCCACAGGCGGCCAGGGTGGATCCCATCTGCCGGATAATGCTGGCCACCGTGGCCTTGAGATTTTTCTTCAAGATCCCGTGGAGTTGAAAGGTCTGCCGGGTGGTGGCCCGCAGGGTGCCGTTGCCGTACTCATCGGCCAGCCGATCCAGGGTCAAGTAGAGCTGCGGCGGCACATGCCCCCCCGGAATACGGGTGCGCAACATCATCTCGTAGGCCCGCTCCAACCCCTCCTGCTTTCGCTGCTGCCGCAGATCCCGGTCGTCCTGCTGGTAGGCGCCATGAAACTTGAGCACCTGCACCGCCGCCTCGCTAAAGTGGGTAGTGTCTTGGGCCAGCTCCTGCTGCAAGGGATCCCGCAGGAAATGGCTATCTGCCTTGATCTGCTCCACCTTGGAGCGCTTGGCCTCAGAGCCGACAAGGGAGCTCATCTGATTCTCCAGTAATCCGGTCGGAATACTTGTGAAACAGGGTAGCATCTCCCCTGGGCCGCGTCCAGTTCTATGGGTTTGAGGTGGAACAGCCTACTCCCCTCTCCCTCTGGGAGAGGGGTGTGTGTTTTAAACATATGACGCTGCCGACGATCTAAGGGGTGTAGATCTCGGGGGTGGCCGTTTCATT
>NZ_JANSIZ010000082.1:0-10008 GCF_047462315.1 Synechococcus sp. H60.2
AGCCCCTCTCCCTGAGGGAGAGGGGAGCTGGGATCCAGGCAACCAACTTATTTGAAATGACCATAAAAGCTTAAGTTTCAGCCGCCCTCAAGTCCGTCCATCTCCCTGAGAGGAAAGCCATGACTACCCTGCAAGAGATCCTGCAAGACCAGATCCTGCCCGGGCACTGCTTTAGCCCTGCCTACTACATCCGTCCCGACATCCACAGCGGCCTGCTCTACAGCCGGGGAGGATACCGCCTGGCAGCCTTTCCCATGCCTCTCCTGGAAGCCATCTACGCCGGCTTGCGCTACGAGACCGGGCAAGCCACCCGTGTCATCCTCTACAACTGTGGTCGCGAGTGGGGAGAAGCGTTTTTCCGCCGCATCGAAGACGAACTCTCCCGCTACTACCAACAGCCGTTGCAGGAATTGCCGCTGGGGATCTTCCTCGATGCCCTCAGCGAGCTCTGGGCCACCCACGGCTGGGGACGCCTAGAGCTGGATTTTTCCGCTGCTGACCGCGGCTTGGTGGAGGCTAGGATCCGCAACTCCGGCTTTGCCCTGGCTGCTCGTGCCAGCCTCAGCCCGGAGGAGCTGTCTGCGCAGCGGGAGCCTGCCGGCTATCTAGAGGCAGGAATGCTGGCCGGCCTCTTCTCGTTGCTCTCGGGCCGGGATCTGGTCTGTGTGCAAACCACCTGTGAATCCCTGGGAGCCGACTGCAACCGCTTTCTCATCGGCACCGCTCAGCGGCTACACAATGGTGAAGAATGGGTGCGCAAGGGCCTCTCCCACGAAGAGATTTGGGATCGGCTCGCCGCCGGTTCCTAGAGAGGGATCCCTGCTGAAAACCCATGTTTCCAGGCTGGCAGAGAAGGAGAGAATTGAATTTTTCCAGGTCTTAAGACTTGTAAAGACAAAGACAATTCTCCCTGCTCAATTCCTCACCCTTTTGCAAAGTTTTTTTGGCTCCTCGGCCAGTAGGTTCTCAACTGAGCAGCCGTCGGGATCCGAGTTGCTAAGAAAGTTAGCTGTCCTTAGGGATCCCTGCGTAATATATTTTTTCACACGCTCCCCTACAAATTCGCCATCCTAAAAGTAGGAGCTATCCCAAGTCTTGAGCAGTTCGAAGGGGGAGAGGCAATGAATGCTCAGCAACGTAGCCAAATCATCGCTTCGGAGTGGATGATCGACAGCCAAAATCCGGTTCATTCCATTTCCCGGCTGAAGCGGCGGGCAACTTACTCCGACGTTACCCTTTGGTGGCTGGTGGTGCAGCTCAACCTGAGCGAACGCAACTCCATTCATTCTGATCCTCGCTAGGGGCCAGAAGCGAATTCCAGCCTAAAAAATCCCCCCTCCCACGTTTAACCTCGAAATAAAAGAAGAGCTGAAACTTGAGGTAGAGGACTTCTCAAGCAACAGCTCTTCCGTTGAAGGCAAAAGCGGGGATCCCGACACCCTCTAATCGGTCGGGGGCAAGGCCGCCACCTGAGCCGGCTGCACCGGCAAGAGGGGCCGTTGCACAATTTCCGTCGGCAGGACACTGCGCAACTGGGCCGCCACCGCTACCGTCGTGACATCGTAGGTCTGGGTAGCCAAACGGGGGTAGAGGCCGATGCCGAGGATGGGCAAGAGCAGGCAGAGGGCGACAGCCATTTCCCGTGGGCGCATGTCCCCCAGATACTCCTCTAGCACCAGCCCGGGATCCTGAGCCCCATAGAACACCTGCCGCAGCAGGGAGAGCAAGTAGATGGGGGTAAGAATGAGGCCCACCGCCGCCAGCAGGGCCACCCCTGCCTTAAAGGCCGGCGCATAGGCGTCGCTGGTGGTCCAGCCCAGCAACACCGTCAGCTCACCCACGAACCCGCTCATCCCCGGCAGCGCCAACGAGGCCAAAGCTCCTGCTGTAAACAGGGCAAAGGTCTTAGGCATTTGCTTGGCCAGCCCGCCCAACTTGTCGAGAGCAAGGGTGTGGGTGCGCTCGTAGGTGATCCCTGTCAAGAAGAAGAGCACCGCCGCAATGAGACCGTGGGAGATCATCTGCAGCAGGGCGCCGTTGAGGCCTAGCTCCGTAAAAGTGGCAATGCCGATCAACACAAAGCCCATGTGGGCAATGGAAGAATAGGCCAGGCGCCGCTTGAGGTGGTTTTGCCCCAAAGCCCCCAGGGCCCCGTAGATGATGTTTACTGTGCCCAACACCGCCAGCACCGGGGCAAAGGACACATGGGCCTCCGACAAGATGCCCACGTTCAAGCGGATGAGGCCGTAGCCCCCCATCTTGAGCAGCACCCCGGCCAAGATCATCGAAATGGGCGCCGAGGCTTCGCTATGGGCATCCGGCAGCCAGGTGTGAAACGGAAAAATGGGCAGCTTCACCCCAAAGGCAATCAGGAAAGCTGCATACGCCAAGACCTGCAGGGCCAGCGGGTAGGATTTTGCACCCAGCTCTGCCATCTCCAGGCTGAAGCCCTCGCCGTAGAAGGCCATCGCTAGGGATCCCACCAGAATAAAAATAGAGGCGGCAGCGGTGTAGAGGAGGAACTTGGTGGCAGCATACTGGCGTTGCGGCCCACCCCAAATGGAGATGAGAAGATAAACGGGTACCAGCTCGATCTCCCACATCAAGAAGAAAAGCAGCAGATCCTGCGCCAAGAACACACCCACCTGGGCGCCATACATCAATAGCAGCAGGAAGAAAAACAGGCGCGGCTTGTCAGCCACCTCCCAAGCCGCCACTATCGCCAAAGTCGTAATCAAGCCCGAAAGCAACACCAGCGGGAAGGACAGGCCATCCACCGCCAGCGACCAGTGCAGACCAATTTGGGGTACCCAGGCGTAGCGTTCTGCCAGTTGCAGTGAGAAATCCTGCAGGTTGTAGTGCCGCCCGAAAACATAGACCATCAGGCCCAAATCCAAAGCCCCCACCGCCAGGGCATACCAACGCGCCCAACGGCTCTGGGGGAGCAGAGGGATCCCAAAGGCTGCCAGCAGCGGCAGGAGCACCAGGGCCGACAGCCAGGGAAACTCAAGGGAATTACTCATGGCCGGGAATAAGTACTTATGCTCAACATACTAATGATATGAAGCTATGTAAACAAATGGAAAGCGATTTTTACAAAAAAATCTGCGCAATAGCGCAGATCTGGAGAAGGTTTCTCTGATGCTAAGCATCGAGGATCGCCAAGAGAGCGGCAACGGCGGCCTGGGTGGAAAGTCCGTCAGAGTTGGCGAGAGAACCTGGCTGGCCAAGCCAGGTCTCGGCTCCCGCACTCCCTCGACACTTGGGAACTAGGCAGGATCTACTCGTCTTCGGCGAAAACGAAGCGGTGCAACTCGTCCAGGGTAGGCTCAGGGCTTTCCAGCGCGAAAAGGACGGCATCCTCAATCACGGCGCTCACCTTTTCCTGAATGGCCTGGAAGTCCGCCTCAGTCATCAAGTTGTGTTCGAGGGCGTAGCGCTCCAGTTGCTTAATGGGATCCCGCTGCCGCCAGAACTCTTTTTCTTCCGGGCTGCGCAGCTCGTCGGGGTCGGCCAACGAGTGGCCACGGAAACGATAGGTGATGCACTCCAGCAGGGTGGGGCCTTCGCCGGCGCGGGCCCGCGCGATAGCTTGTTGGGCAGCCTCCCGCACCGCCAGCACGTCCATGCCGTCCACTTGGTAGCCGGGCATGCCAAAAGCAGGGCCCTTGAGGTAGATGTCGGTTACTGAAGTGGCCCGTTTGTGGGCCATGCCAATGGCCCAGAAGTTGTTTTCCACCACGTAGACGATGGGCAACTTCCAGAGGGCGGCCATGTTGAGACACTCGTAGAACTGGCCGTTGTTGCAGGCTCCATCCCCAAAGAAGCAGGCTGTCACCTGGTCGGTGCCGCGGTACTTGGCCGAAAAGGCCGCCCCTGTGGCCACCGGGATCCCCTCGGCCACAAAGGCATAGCCGCCCAAAAAGTTGTGCTCCGCCGAGAACAGGTGCATCGAGCCGCCGCGGCCCTTGCTGCAGCCGGTGGCTTTGCCAAAGAGCTCCGCCATCACCGCCCGCGGGGGGATCCCGGCGCTGAGGGCATGCACGTGATCCCGGTAGGTGCTGCACACGTAGTCGGTGGGCTTGAGCGCCTTGATCACCCCCGTGGACACCGCCTCCTGCCCGTTGTACAGGTGCACAAAGCCAAACATCTTGCCCTTGTAGTACATTTCGGCGCACTTGTCCTCAAACAGGCGGCCCAACACCATGTCTTCGTAGAGCATGCGGGCCTCTTCGGCAGAGATGCGAGCACTAGCCACGGGAGGGGTAAGTTCCTGAACCATGCTGGAAAGTGATTGAGGGTAACCCATTTTTGCAGTCTTTTAATTATCCCACGCTTGGGGGCACTTGCAATCCCGCTGAGGGGGAGATCGAGGTGGATCCCAGTTCTGGAGGAAGGGGGGTAGACTAAAAGATTAAGGCAGGAGGCATTGCCATTGCAGCAGCCGCATCGAAGTCAGAACTCCGTCCCGCTGAGGCGAATACTGCAAGAGCAGGTATCCTGGCAAAGGCTTTTTCTAGGGGGGATCTTCTCCTGGAAGCTGAAGGGCCGGCCAAGATAACGGGGTGCGCCTATGGGAGCCCGTTGGGTTAGCGGTTTTGCGGCGGTGCTATTTGCCCTGACGGTCACCCTGCTAGGGGGCTGGTACTTCACGGCAGCCATTGGGCTGATTATTTTTCTGGCGCAACTGGAGTTCTTTCGCTTGGTGCAGACCAAGGGCAATGCACCGGCCATGCGCACCACCATGTTTTCCAGCCAGGTGCTGGTGATTTTGCAGCAGGTTAAGCCGGAGTGGACCAGCCCTGCTTTTATCGTGGCCGGTTCTGTGATCTGCTTTTATCTGCTTTTTAAGCCCAAGCTGGCCACCATCGCCGACATTGCCACCTCGATTTTGGGATTGTTTTACTGCGCGCTGTTGCCCAGCTTCTGGATTCGGGTCAGGGCTTTGTCTTTTTCCCAAGGACTGGGGGAAGGGCTGTGGATTACGCTGTTGGCTATTGGCTGTGTCATTGCTGCCGATGTAGCGGCCTACCTCTGTGGGCGGGCCTTTGGGCGCACCAAGCTCTCCCTCCTCAGCCCCAAAAAAACGGTGGAAGGGGCCGTGGCCGGGATCGCAGCCAGCATGGCCCTGGCCATGGCCGGAGCCTACTATCTGAACTGGCCCTGGCGCTGGTGGAGCGGCAGCGTGCTGGGGTTTTTGATTGGGCTAACGAGCCTGTTGGGCGACCTAACGGAATCGCTGATGAAGCGGGATGCCGGTGTCAAAGACTCCGGGGATCTCATCCCCGGCCACGGCGGCATTTTGGATCGGGGCGATAGCTACGTCTTTACCGGACCTCTAGTGTTTTACTTTATGGAATGCCTGGAATGGCTCAACGCCTATTTCAGCCGATAATTGCGATAATTCCCACCCCAGCCGAGAAGATTCTAGACACAAGTTTGCCTTTAGAAGGTTGGACAATCTGTGCGCAATCCTCGTAGGAATGGTACGACCAAAGCTACCCTTGGAACGGAGAAATCTCTGGTCTTTTGGCTCTTCAGCTATCTCGTTCCCCAACTTTCTCTTGCTGCACTTCTAAGATGACCTGCCTGACATTTTCCAGACAGCAAAACCCCTGGGGGTTGTTGACCTGGCAGCCACAGCGCCTGGCTTTGATGTGGGCGGCAATCTCGGCAAGAATGGCCTGGGGTGTTGTGGATCCCTGCAGCTCTTGCCGAATGCGCCGGCGGGTCCATGCAAAACAGTAGCAGACGGGCACGTCCTCGCCACTTTCTTTTTGAAAGACTGGCACCTTGAGGTCGTCAACCCCAAAGCTTTGACCTTGCTCAGAAAAATAAACAACAGGACAAATGGGATCCCGGCAAAACGCGTAGCTGCTGTCCGCATCCAGTTGTGCCAAAGCTCGAGGGAACAGCAGGCTCTTCAGGGTAATCAGTTGAACCGGGATCCCTTGCTCCCCGCTCCTTGGACACAAGGGCTGCCAAGCATTAGCAGAAAATGGTGCAAGGGGTTCTCTTGTCATGGGTTATCGAGCTGTTGTTGGAAGATAGTGCAAGAGGAACTTTTCTCTTGTTCAGAAAATTTCTGTTGACACTGTTCAATAAGTGTCGATAGCTCCCCTTTGAGTTCCTGCAGATGGGCAATTGACTTATCGATTTGTCTGAGTTTTTCCGTTAGCTTTACGTACACCTGCCAGCAGGGCAGAGCTTGCCCGTTTTCCTGAAGCAAGAGCAGTTCTTTGATCTCGGCCAGGGTAAGTCCCAAAGCCTTGGCACGGGCAATAAAAGCCAGCCGCTCCAGCTCAGGCTCCCCGTAGAGGCGATAGCCCCCCTCCGTCCTGCGCGGTTTGGGGATGAGCCCCAGGCGCTCGTAGAAGTAGAGGGTTTGGGGACTGATGCCCAACTTCTCGGCTACCTGACCCACCCGCAGCAGTTCAGACATGCCCGGTTCTATACCCTCTCTCCAGCAGCTCTCCTAGCCTAAACCCTATAGCTAACTACAAGGTCAAGAGGAATCCCCCGCAAGGCCCACCCCGGCAAAGAGAGCCGCAAGAGCCCGTCAGGCTGAAGTAAGCCTGCTAACCTATTAGGGTAGTTCTTCGAGAAGCCCTGGCCTAGATTCGGCATGACTGCTGCACCTGCCCTCGCCCACCTGCCCAGCCAGTACAACCCCTTTGCGACCGAGCCGAAGTGGCAGCGCTTTTGGGAGGAAAAGGAGTTTTACGTAGCGGATCCCAAGGCGCCGGGAGAAGCCTTCAGCATGGTGCTGCCCCCGCCCAACGTCACGGGCAGCCTGCACATGGGCCATGCCTTTGCCTTTACCCTGCCGGATGTGGTGGTGCGCTACAAGCGCATGCGCGGCTACAACGTCCTCTGGCTGCCCGGTACGGATCATGCCAGCATTGCCGTGCACACCATCCTGGAAAACCAACTGCGCCAGGAGGGCAAGAGCCGCTTTGACCTGGGCCGTGAGGCTTTTCTGGAGCGGGCCTGGGCCTGGAAGGAGCAATCCCAGGGCACCATCAAAAGCCAACTGCGGCGCCTGGGCCTGTCGCTGGACTGGACGCGGGATCGCTTTACTCTCGATGAGGGGCTGAGCCGGGCAGTTACGGAAGCCTTTGTCCGCCTCTACGAAGCAGGGCTAATTTACCGGGGCGAGTATTTGGTCAACTGGTGTCCGGCCACCCAGTCGGCAGTCTCTGACATTGAGGTGGACAACAAAGAGGTCAAGGGTCACCTCTGGCATTTCCGCTATCCCTTGGCCGCGGATCCCAACCAGTACCTGGTGGTGGCCACCACCCGCCCCGAGACAATGCTGGGGGATACAGCCGTGGCGGTCCACCCCCAAGACGAGCGCTACCGCCATCTCATTGGCCAGTTCGTGCGGCTGCCCATCAAGGAGCGCTTGATCCCCATCATTGCCGACGAGTACGTGGATCCCTCCTTTGGCTCCGGCTGTGTCAAAGTTACCCCAGCCCACGATCCCAACGACTTTGAGATGGGCCGGCGCCATCAGTTGCCCTTGATCAACATTCTCAACAAGGACGGCACCCTCAACGAGAACGGGGATCCCTTCACTGGTCTAGATCGCTTTGTGGCCCGCGAGAGGGTGGTGCAGTGGTTTGCCGAGCACGGTCTGCTGGAGAAGGTGGAGGAGTACACCCACAGCGTGCCCTACAGCGACCGCGGGGGTGTGCCCATTGAGCCGCTGCTCTCCATTCAGTGGTTTTGCGATGTTTCCGGCATGGCGGCCCGCTGCCTGCAGGAGGAGCGGGAGCACCACAACCCCCGCTTTATTCCGGAGCGCTGGACCAAGGTTTACACGGGCTGGCTGGAGAAGCTGCGCCCCTGGTGCATCTCGCGGCAACTGTGGTGGGGGCACCAGATCCCGGCCTGGTACCCCGTCATCGACGGTCAGATCCCTGAGGATCCCCAGGCTTTTGTGGTGGCCCGCAATGCTGAAGAGGCCTGGGCGAAGGCACGGGAGAAGTTTGGCCTGGCCCTCGAGCGGCTGGAGCGGGATCCCGATGTGTTGGACACCTGGTTTAGCTCGGCTTTGTGGCCTTTTTCCACGCTGGGCTGGCCGGAGGAGACAGAGGACTTCAAGCGCTACTACCCCACCTCCCTCATGTCCACGGGCTTCGACATCATCTTCTTCTGGGTGGCCCGCATGGCCATGATGGGAGTGCAGTTTACCGGCCAGATCCCCTTCAAAGATGTCTACATCAACGGCCTGGTGCGGGACGAGCACGGGGCAAAAATGTCCAAGTCCAAGGGCAACGGCATCGATCCCATCGAGCTCTTGGACAAATACGGCACCGACGCCCTGCGCTACGCTTTGGTTAAAGAAGTGGTGGGGGCCGGGCAGGATATCCGCCTGGCCTACGACCGCAAGACGGGCGAGAGCGCCAGCGTGGAGGCGGCCCGCAACTTTGCCAACAAGATCTGGAACGCCTCCCGCTTTGTGCTCCTGAACCTAGAGGGGCAAACCCCCGCCCAACTGGGATCCCCGGCTCCGGAGGCGCTGGAGCTGGCCGATCGCTGGATCCTGTCGCGGCTGCACTCCACGGCCACCCAGGTTATTGAAGAGCTGGAAGCCTACGGCCTGGGTGAGGGGGCGCGGCTCTTGTACTCCCTGATTTGGGATGACTTTTGTGACTGGTACATCGAGCTGGTCAAGCCGCGGCTGCGGGGGGAAGACCCCACCTCCAAGCGCACGGCACAGCAGGTGTTGGCCACTGTGCTGGAGACCATCCTCCGGCTGCTGCACCCCTGGATGCCCCACGTCACCGAAGAAGTCTGGCAGCTCGTCACCCAGGCCAACCAAGCCACCTCCATCTCCGTCCAGCCCTATCCCACCCCCGACCCCAGCTGGGTTAACCCGCAACTGGAGCGGGAGTTTGGCCTGGTGATCCAGACCATCAGCAGCCTGCGCAACCTGCGGGCAGAGGCTGGCCTTAAGCCCCATCAAACCATCACGGCTCTGCTGGTTACCGAGGATCCCGACGAGCAGCGGATCCTCACCGCCGCTCAAGCCTACATCCGTGATCTGGCCAAGGCCGAGTCCCTAGAAATTACGGGATCCCTGGCCAGGGAACCCAAGCAGGTGGCGGCTGCCGTAGTGGGCACGGTGCAGGTGCTGGTGCCCTTGACGGGGCTGGTGGATGTGGAGGCGCTGCAGGCTAAAGTGCAAAAAGATCTGGCCAAGCTGGAAAAAGAGGCGCAAGGGATCCGCGCCCGCCTGGAGAACCCCAATTTCCTCAGTCGGGCCAACCCGGAAGTGGTGCAGGCCAGCCGCGAGCAACTGGCAGAGCTGGAGGCCCAGATGCAGCTTTTGCAAGCCCGCCTGGAAAAGCTGGGCTAGGGCAACGGGGAGCGCTCTCCTTTGGGGCTCTTGACCTAGGCAGCCGAATAGCACCGGCTATTTTTGTGCAATGGGAGTGGCCATCCCCCATCTCTGTGTTATGATGAAAGCTGATTCGAGATAGATGTCGGTTGTAGCGTTCGGTTCTTCTGATCTTGACGGGTTTTCACGTTTTGTATTGGCAGACGGCTCTCCGAATATCTCGCCCTTTGTTCCTCTCTCTTTCGGAGATCGTCGATGTCAATTTATGTAGGTAACCTTTCCTTTAAGGTGACAGAAGCAGATTTGACCGCTGTTTTTGCCGAGTACGGTTCGGTGAAGCGGGTGCAGATCCCCACCGACCGGGAGACGGGTCGCATCCGTGGCTTTGGGTTTGTGGAAATGAGTTCTGAGGCCGAAGAGCAGGCTGCTATTGCCGCTCTGGATGGCGCAGAATGGATGGGCCGCGACCTCAAGGTCAACAAGGCTCGTCCGCGAGAAGAACGCCCGACCTCAGGCTTCCGCTCTGGTAACGCCAACGGCGGCGAGCGGCGGCGCAACTTCCAATCTCGCTATTAAAACGCCTGCTGAGGCTTCTCGGTTTGAGTTTGCCCCTCACCCCCGGCCCCTCTCCCAGAGCGGCCCTCACCCCCGGCCCCTCTCCC
>NZ_JANSIZ010000083.1:0-9890 GCF_047462315.1 Synechococcus sp. H60.2
GGCAGAAGAAGAGACAAAAGCTCTGCTGTCAAGCGGGTGAGGAAACCCCACCCGCCTGCGCGGTGGGGTAGTTCATAACGACTGTAAACACAATTCACCAATACAGTGCAGCGCTTCCCACCGATTAAGCTAAGTCGTCGTAGGGGAGCTTGCTAAGAATAAGGTGAGCTTGCCTTGCCATGGGTTTAGCCGGGGCCGGGATCCCAGCTTACCTGCTCAAGAACCCACCGGCAGCACCCCCGTTTTCACCTGGAAGGTGCGCGCCTGCCCATCGCGGATGACCCGCAGCGTCAGCTTCTTACCCACCCCTGCGGCTTCCACCAACTGCTGTACCTGCTCGGCGTCGCGAATGGCCTGGCCGTCGATCTCGACAATGACATCCCCTTCCTGCAGGCCAATTTGCTCAGCGGGAGATCCGGGAATCACCTGCCCGATCAACACCCCTTCTTGCACCGTCAGGGGGGTGGGGCGGGCCGGGTCGCGGTTGAGGCGCGCCACCAAATCGGGATCGAGGGTAATCATGCGAATGCCCAGGAAGGCGTGGTCCACCCGACCATCGCGGATCAGTCGCTCGGCAATTTCCATGGCGCGGTTGATGGGAATGGCGAAGCCCACCCCTTGGGCCCGCTGGAAAATAGCTGTATTCACTCCAATAACCCGACCTTCTGCATCCAGCAGGGGACCGCCCGAGTTGCCGGGGTTGATGGCCGCATCCGTTTGCAGGAACGTCACCCGCTTGTTGGCGGCCCCAATTTGGCCAGAGGAGCGCCCGACGGCGCTGATGATCCCCGCCGTTACGGTGTTGTCCAGGCCCAGCGGGTTGCCGATGGCGATGGCCCAATCTCCTGGCCGCACCCGGTCGGAGTTGCCCAAGGTAACGGTGGGCAGATTTTCGCCCTCGATCTGGATCACGGCGATGTCGGTCACCGGATCGGAGCCTTTGACTTGCCCTTCAAAGGTGCGCCCATCCAGCAGATGAACCCTAACCCGCTCGCTACCCTCCACCACGTGGGCGTTGGTAAGGATGAGGCCGTTGGCGTCGATGATGAATCCGGATCCGGTGCCTTCCTGCTGAAACTCCTGCGGCAGTTGCGGGATTTGTCCCCCAAAGAAGCGGCGGAACAGGGGCTGGTTAAACAGCTCGGGATCGATGGGGCTGGCTATGGTGCGGGTGGCGTCGATGCGCACCACCGCTGGGCCGACCTTTTGGGCAACAGCGGCAATAAAGTTGGAGGGATGTACGGCATCGGCAGGAGAAGCAGAACCTTCGGCTGCGGGACGGGACACCGACGAGGGCAGAAGGGATCTCATTTCTTCGTGGATCTGCCGCGTCCAGCTGGCAAGAGGAGTTTGCTGCAACCATTCCTGCCCCCTTGGCGAGGACAACCAAACTCCGTAGGCAACGCCGCCGCCAAACAAAGTCATTGCCAGAAGTGTTTGCCGTAGAAGCCGCGCCATGATCCCTCCCAAAGCTAAGCCGTATCGCCGAGAAAACAAATGCGAAGATGGAAAGAACCTGCGCCAAATCTGCCAACTGACGCCAGCCCAGTCCAACCTTACGTCTATTCTACCCACCCTCACCCATTCCTCTAGATTGGTGAGAGCTTTGGGCTCAACTTAGCAAATCTGGTGGGCAACGGCAGTGCTCAAAGACCCAATGACACTCGTCCATTCGAGTAAGCTCCCTTCTTTTTTGCCCCAGGGGCGAGATCCGTGGCAGCGCCACCGCGCCTGGATGCAGTTGGCCCTGCAAGAAGCCGAGCGGGCGGGAGAAGCTGGGGAGGTGCCGGTGGCTGCCCTAGTGGTGGGGCCGGGGGAAGAGTTGTTGGCCCTGAGCGGCAACCGGCGGGAACGGGATCGGGATCCCACGGCCCACGCAGAGATTTTGGCCCTACGGCAGGCAGGGCAGCGCCTGGGCGACTGGCAGTTGCAAGGCTGTCGGCTATATGTCACCCTCGAGCCCTGCCCCATGTGTGCGGGGGCGATTAGCCAAGCGCGGCTGGCCCAGGTGATCTACGGTGCCGACGATCCCAAGGCCGGCGCGCTGCGCAGCGTGCTCAATGTGCCCGCTTCTGCCGCCAGCTTCCATTGCCCAGAGGTCATCGGTGGGGTTTGCGAGGCCGAGTGTCGTCGCCTGTTGCAGCAGTGGTTTAGCCGCCGGCGGGGGATCCCCCTGGCAACCTAATGGGGAACTTGGGCGACAAAAAGGTCGGCTTGAAGTCGTGCATCCGCGAGAGGTTTTTGATACTGTCATATCGGCTAAGGCCTCCGGCCCGCTAACGCGAGCGGCTGGCCGGGATCCCCTAGGACAGGCAGCGGCTTGAGTTTCGGGTGGGTTTTGAGATCTGCCTCCTCAGGCCTTGCTTTGTAGATTTTCTGGTGGATCCCTTCTTCCCCCATCGGTGGGCATGGAATCCGCTGCTCATAGGTGGTCTCTACCCAGAGGAGTGACGTGTGAGTGTAGCCCTCTTTTCCTCTCCGGTTGTGTCTCCGCTGCCCTCGGCTTGGCTGAGGGGGATCGGCCTTCTGGTCTGGGCCTGGCTCTGCTTGGCCTTCCCGGTGCAGGCGCGGGTGCTGCTGCGGGTGGGGATTGCCATCAACAAGCCGCAGGTCAGGCTTGGCAGCTCTGCCCCGGCCCGCCTGTTGGATGCCCAGGGACGGCCACTGGCCGAAGTTCCGGCCATGCAGCCGCTGCAGGCCAGCCGGATAGGCTCGGCGGTCAGTTTGGCTGGCCAACAGGGAGAACGCCTTTACCTACAGCCCACCACCCCCGATGGGCTGGTGTTCATCGACCAGAACTGGTACCGCGGCTGGGTGGAGCTGATCCCCGGCGAGAGTGGGGTGATCGCCATCAACCAAGTTGGCTTGGAGGACTACGTTTCCAGCGTGGTGGGCAGCGAGATGGGGCACCGTTTCCCGATGGAGGCCCTCAAAGCCCAAGCCGTGGCCTCCCGCACCTATGCCCTCTACCACCGCAGTCGTCGCTCCCAGCAGCCTTTCGACTTGGGAAATGGCATCGATTGGCAGGTTTACAAAGGGGTGGCTGCCGAATCCAACCGCACCCAAGCGGCAGCCCGCGAGACGGCTGGCCAGGTGCTTATCCACCAGGGGCAGTTGATCAACGCGGTTTTCCACTCCTCCAGCGGCGGCCACACGGATGATGCCGGCAATGTTTGGCTAGAGTCGCGGCCCTACTTGCAGGGGGTGCCGGATTTCGACCAGCAGTCACCCGTGTTTAGCTGGACGGCTACCATTTCTGCCCAACAGCTCCAGCAGTTGGCTGACGGGATCGGGGCGATTCGCTCCGTCGAGATCCTGCGCCGATCCCCTTGGGGACGGGCCATCACCCTGCGCCTGCTGGGATCCCAAGGCAGCAAAGACGTCAGCGGCAGCGAATTCCGGCGGGCCCTGGGGTTGCGCAGCACGATGATCGCCATCAGCCCCCGCGGGGAGACGGCCACCACAGCCAGCCTGACCCCTGTTGCGGCAACCTTCCCGGCTTTCTTCGAGATCCAAGGGCGCGGCTACGGGCACGGGGTAGGCATGAGCCAGTGGGGAGCTGCCGCCCTGGCCAGCCAAAACTACTCCTACCAACAGATCCTCAGCCACTACTACCGCAACACCCGCCTGGCCGTGGTGGAGGGACGCTAGAGCTCAACTTCGGGAAAAGACCCAGAAAATAACCGATTGGTAGCAAAAGTAGCTGTAGTTTTTGAGGGTTTGTGGGTAGCAACATTTTGATTGCTCTGGAGAGGTTTCCTGAGAGTTCGGTGGGGTTCTGCAGATCTTGTCAACTCTGATGCCACACCATCTCTTGAGTGCGGCGGAATCGAAAGCTGGTCTGCTGGTGGTCGCTGTCTTTGAGGGCTCCACGCCACTGTGGCAAGATCGAGGAAAGCCCCGCAAAAGCTGAGTTGCGTCTCCCAAAGATTTTGTAGAAATCTTGAATTCTCTTTTGCGGATCCTCAGGATCGACTCAATAATTATTAATTGAGATACGTTTACGGGGATCGACCTCTACCTCTTCTTTTTCGAGCCCATAGCTTTAACCTCAGGTATCTGCCCTATGTCCCTTGCCACCTTAGCCCCCGCTTTTCCTGAACGTTGCCCGGCGCTGCCGCAGGCGCTTACCCCTTTGTGCGAGATTGCCCGCAACTATTGGTGGACTTGGAACCCCGATCATCTCACCATTTTTCGGGAAATGGATCCCACCCTGTGGGAAAAAACCTCCCATAACCCGGTGCGCATGCTAGAGGAGGTCTCTTACTTACGCTTGGCGGCCTTGGCTACTGACGTCAACTACCTCAACACGCTCAATCGCATGGTGCAGGCCTATCGCAAGTACATGGCGGCCGAGGATACCTGGGCCAGACGCACCATGAAAACCTACGACTGGCAGCGCCCCATTGCCTACTTCTGCGCTGAGTATGGCCTACACGAGTCTTTGCCCACCTACTCCGGAGGCCTGGGCATGTTGGCCGCCGATCACCTCAAGTCCGCCTCCGATCTGGGGGTGCCGCTGGTGGGTGTGGGACTGCTCTACCGCCAAGGCTACTTCCAGCAGCGCCTGGACAACAGCGGCTGGCAAGGGGAGCTCTACGAAGATTCTCAGTTCGAATCGCTGCCCCTGACGCTGGTGCGGCAGCCGGACGGCAGCCCTCTGTTGGTGGAAGTGGTAATGCGGCAGCGGCTGGTGAAGGCACACGCCTGGCGGGTGGATGTGGGCCGGGTGCCCCTCTTCCTGCTGGATACCAACCTGCCGGAGAATGATCCCATCGACCGCTGGATTACTGCCCATCTCTACGGCGGCAGCACCGATACGCGCATTGCCCAGGAGTGTATCCTCGGCATCGGGGGGGTGCGCCTGCTGCGCCAGTTGGGCCTGGATCCCATGGTCTATCACATGAACGAGGGGCATGCCGCCTTCTTGACCCTGGAGCTGCTGCGAGAGGAGGTGGCGCGGGGCACGCCCTTTGAGGCAGCAGAGGCCAAGGTGCGGGAGAAATGTGTGTTCACCACTCACACGCCGGTGCCGGCTGGCCACGATGCTTTCAGCCCCAACGAGATGGATGCCTTCTTTGCCTCTTTCTGGCCACAACTGGGCTTGACGCGGGAGCAGTTTTTGGCTCTGGGAGCGCGGCGCGGCGGGGATCCCTGGGAGCCCTTCAACATGACGGTGCTGGCCTTGCGCTATGCGCGGGCAGCCAATGGGGTGAGCAAGTTACATGGGCGCGTCTCTCGCCAGATGTGGCATGTGCTCTACCCCGAGCGCTCGGTGGATGAGGTGCCCATCGGCTCCATTACCAACGGGGTTCACGCCCGCACCTGGGTTGCCCCCCTCTTCTGGAACCTCTACGACCAATACCTGGGTCCCGACTGGCCGGAGCGGGTATCGGATCCGGAGCTGTGGGCCAAGGTGGAAGAAATTCCCGATGAGGAGCTGTGGCGGCGCAAGGAAGCCCTGCGCGAGCGGTTGGTGTCTTTTACCCGTCATCGGGTGTTGCGGGCGCGGCGCAACCGCGGCGAAAGCAACGAGCGCATTCAGGCTGTCAACCAGTTGTTGGATCCCAAGATCTTGACGATTGGGTTTGCCCGGCGCTTTAGCACCTACAAGCGGGGAGATCTAATCCTGCGAAATTTGCAGCGCGTCACTCGCATCTTCACCAACAAAGAGTACCCCGTGCAAATTATCTTTGCCGGCAAGGCGCACCCGCGGGACGAAGAAGGCAAGCGTCTGATCCAACGGGTGGTGGAATGGTCGAATCGACCTGAGGTGGCTCACCGGGTTGCCTTTATTGAGAATTACGATGCCTACGTCAGCCGCAATTTGATCCAAGGAGTGGATCTGTGGCTCAACACCCCGCGGCGTCCTCTGGAGGCCTCCGGCACCTCCGGGCAAAAAGTGGGCTTCAACGGGGGGCTTAACCTATCTGTTTTGGATGGCTGGTGGCCCGAAGGCTACAACGGCCGCAATGGCTGGGCCATCGGCCAAGAAATCGAAGGCCTGGACCCAGCCACCCAAGACGATCTGGACGCCAACTCCCTCTACGATGTATTGGAATACGAGATTATCCCCATGTTCTACGACCGGGATGAAAAAGGGATCCCGCGCCGCTGGATTGCCCGCATGAAAGAAGCAATCCGCACCCTCAACCCGGTTTTCAACACCGACCGCATGGTGGCTGAGTACGTGTTGAAAATCTACGAGCCTCAGCCCCTGGAAGCAGAGGTGAGCCGGACTTTCTCAGGTTCGGCTGTGGTCAGCTAGGATCCCCCAGCCCCTCTCCCAGAGGAATGGCCCTCACCCCCAGCCCCTCTCCCAGAGGGAGAGGGGAGATGGCTATCATCATGCGAAAAGTGAGATCCCTGCCCTCCTCAAGGGGAAAGGCAGGGATCCCAGGTCTAGGCGCTGGCGTTGAGGGTTACCGGGAAGGTCAGCGGCTCCGGCTCCTCCTCAGGCGGCAGCATCACCACCTCTGAGCTATCGATGATTGCCTGCAGCTCTTCTCCATCGATGGTTTCGGCCTCCACCAAGCGGCGGGCGATGCGATCCAAGAGGGCGCGGTTTTCCCGGATCAGGTAGGTGGCCCGCTGGTAGGCCTCATTCACCAGTCGCCGCACCTCTTCGTCGATGAGGGCCGCCGTCTCCTCAGAGAAATCCCGCTCGGCAGCAATCTCACGGCCTAGGAAGATGTTGCCATATTGGCGGCCCAGGGCCACGTTGCCTAGGCGGTCACTCATGCCAAAGCGGGTGACCATGTTGCGGGCAATGCGGGCCACCTGCTGTAGGTCGCTGGCTGCCCCCGTGGTCACCTCCGCCTCGCCATAGACGACCTCCTCCGCCACCCGGCCCCCCAGGGCAACAGTCATCATGTTTTTCAAGTGGGCACGGGTGGTCAGGCCCATGTCGTCATCGCTAGGCATAAACCAGGTGAGGCCGCCTGCCTGGCCACGGGGAATGATGGTGACCTTTTGAATGGGATCGTAGTTGGGCAAGAGGGATCCCACCAGGGCGTGTCCTGCCTCGTGGTAGGCCACCAGCTCCTTGCGCCGCTCGCTCATGAGGCGATCTTTCTTCTCTGGGCCAGCCAGCACCCGATCCACGGCGTCGTTGATCTCGTCCATCGAGATCTCCGTGAGGTTGCGGCGGGCCGCCAGGATGGCCGCTTCGTTGAGCAGGTTGGCCAGGTCTGCGCCGGTAAACCCAGGGGTGCGGCGGGCCAATTTCTCCAGATCCACATCGGCGGCCAGGGTTTTGCCGCGGGCATGCACTTTGAGGATCTCCAGGCGGCCCTGGAAGTCAGGGCGATCCACCGTTACTTGGCGGTCAAAGCGACCGGGCCGCAGCAGCGCCGCGTCCAACACATCGGGGCGGTTGGTGGCGGCGATAACGATGATGCCGGAGTTGCCCTCAAAGCCGTCCATCTCGGTCAGCAACTGGTTCAGGGTTTGCTCCCGCTCGTCGTTGCCACCTCCCAAGCCGGCTCCCCGCTGCCGACCCACGGCATCGATTTCGTCGATGAAGACAATACAAGGGGCATTTTGCTTGGCCTGCTCGAACAGATCCCGCACCCGCGAGGCCCCTACCCCAACAAACATCTCCACAAACTCGGAACCGGAAATGGAGAAGAAGGGCACACCCGCCTCTCCGGCCACAGCACGGGCCAACAGGGTTTTACCCGTACCTGGGGGGCCAACCAGCAACACCCCGCGCGGGATCCTAGCGCCTAGAGCGTTGTACCGCTCAGGGTTTTTCAAAAAGTCCACTACCTCCGCCAGCTCCAGCTTGGCCTGGTCAACGCCGGCCACATCGTTGAAGGTAACCTGAGTTTTTGGCTCCATCTGCACCCGCGCCCTCGACTTGCCGAAGTTGAGCGCTTGGCTGCCAGGGCCGTTCTGGGCTCGGCGCAGCAGGAAAAACAGGCCAAGCAGCAGCAGGACGGGCAAGAGGAAGGTGCTGAGGATGCGCCCAAGCAGACCCTCCTCCTGAACCGGGCGCACCGCCAGCTCCACCCCTTGGGAAAGCAAGGTGTTCTCAAAATCGGGGGTGAGGGGAGGCAGGTTGACCTGCACTTGGGTGGCGCGGTTGTTGATTTCCGCCTCGGCAATGGCGATTTGGCGGCCATCGGGGGCAATCTCGACCAAGACTTTGCTGACCTCGCCCCGTTCCACGCGGCTCATTAGGTCGGAGTAGCTAATCTCCAGACGCTCAGCCGGACGGGTGCCGAAGAAGGTTGTGGCCAGCGAGATCAAGACAATGGCCAGCAACGCATACAACCCGGCACTTCTCCATTTTTTGTTTTTACCTTTCTGACTCACGGAAGCATTTCCTCCCAAAGGGTGCTTTTTATCGAACTCACAGATGGCATCTGGGGTCGAGTGGATTCCTGCAACGATAGACTATTAATTAATATTAACCCGGCTAAGAGGCCGGGGAGAATAGTCGAAGATCCGTAGGATCGCGCACTTTTGTCAACGGGCTTGCGGCTAGGATCGGGGGCGAAAGGGCGGCATTTCCCCTCTTTCCTTGGTTTTCTAGGGAATCCCCATGTTGACTCAACTGCGCCAACTGAGCCTGGCTGCCGACGGACGCTACCTCAGAGATGAAGAGATGCAGTTCATGGAGACCTACCTGGCCTCCTTTGAGCTGCGCCTGGGCGCCTATCGCAAAATCCAGGAGGCGGAGGCCGAGATCATCCGCGAGGTGGAGGCAAAGCTGCGGGCCTTGGATCCCTACTTGCTCATGCGGGGAGTAGAAGACTTCAGCAACAAATGGAAGGCTGACACGGTGCGGGTTTTGCGTCTCTCAGCTTTGGCCATGCTCCTAGACGATGAGCAGCGCTACAAGGAGCGATTTCTCTACTGGTTTCAGACCTTGATGCGGGCCTTCCGCACCCAGCGCAGTTGTGAGGCCACCTACCGCTTCTTGCAAGAGGTGATAGCCAAGTACCTCACCCCCGCGGAGTTTGCTTTGATCCAGCCGATCCTGGAAACCAACCGTACCCTGCTGGGTCTCACCTAGGCTGCAGTCTCGGAGGAGGGGCTCGACTCGATCACCTCCAGCTCGTCGGCCTGCAGATGGGCGCGGAACTTATTCCCAAACTGCACCTGAAAGGGAAAATTAGCGCTGATCGGGCGACCGTTCCAGTCTTGGATCACAGCCGTCACTTCTCCCTCCATCCCTTTGAGGTCAAAAGGTTGATTGCGATGCTCCGGGTGGTGATAGACGATCACGCTGGTACGCACCCGCACTCGATCTCCGACTTTCATCACACACCATTACACGGCGCTGTTAGGAGCCGTGCCCTCCAACCGTTGAACGTCAAAAATTAGCAATCCCCCAAGTTGGCATTTTGCCATAGCTGCTTGCCAGTAGCGACCTCATGCAAACTCCTTCGAGTGGTTGCCCTCCGGCGTTCCTTGCGAAGCTTGGCCAGGCTGGTCTCGCGCCCAGCTTGCAGTTGCGAGGCTGGCATTGCTACTCCTGCCAATTGCTGACCAAGAGCCCCAAGCCCGCTGACGCGATCAGTCGGGGTACTTAGCCTCGTAAACTACCCGACTCCGACCGCTAAGCGGTACGGAGCGGGCTTAAGCGCTACGCGCCGCTGACGCCAACGGTAGCCCTGCAGTTGGCAAGCCAACCACGGGCCTCCAGGCCGGTTTACAGCGACCCCCAAAAGGGCAATCCCGTTAGCACCGTGCAAATCTGCATCCCCTTCCCAACCACAGGCCGGGTTCACACAACGAAAATGCTTCCCTTCCCGCTGCCCAAGCCACAAATACCGGTGGCAGGTCTGCGAGCTGTAGGCAGGTGGCACCACCACAACCTGGATCCCTGCTCTGGCGGCCTTGTAGTGCACAAACTGCCGCAACGGGTAGAACGCCCCTCG
>NZ_JANSIZ010000084.1:0-9749 GCF_047462315.1 Synechococcus sp. H60.2
GGGAGAGGGGCTGGGGGTGATGGTGTTCCTCAGGGAGAGGGGCTGGGGGTGAGAGCAGAACTGCCCAAATCCGGCAGGCTGACTGCAAACAGGGTGCGGTTCTCGCCGCTTTCCACCCGCAGGATCCCTTGCAGCAGCTCCACCGCCTTTTTCACCAGCGGCAGGCCCAAGCCGGTGCCCCCCTGGTGGGCGTAGTCCAGTTGCGGAATGCGGTGGAACTTCTCGAAAATGCGGGGCAGGTGCTCCGCTGGGATCTCGACGCCGGTGTTGATTACCTGCAAATGGAGACCCGAAGAATCGCCCGCCACTTCCAGGTAAACCTGCTGGCCAGCAGGGGTGTATTTGGCAGCATTGGCCAGCAACTCGCTGAGGATGCGGGTGAGCAGCCCCACATCGGTGCTGAACAGGATGGGTTCAGAGGGAATGCGGGAGACAAAAGTGAGCCGGCGCTCCTGAAAGCGCAGAGCAAAGGGCGGCACCAGCTTTTCCAGCCACTCTCGCACCTCGAAGCGGGCAATCTCCAGACTGCGGCTGCCGGCCTCTAGCCGCTGCAGGTCCAGCAGGTCGTTGACCAAGTCCAGCTCTTTTTGCCACTCCTGTTTGAGGATGTGGAAATAGGGGATCTGCGCCTCGGAAAGACCGCGCACCTCCAACATTTTCAAAGCCATTTTCATGTTGGTCAGAGGCGTGCGCAGCTCGTGGGAGACCATGCTGAGAAACTCTTCTTTGAGCTCGTTGAGCCGCTGCAGTTGCCGGAGCTGGGCCTGGGTTTCTTGGTAGAGGCGGGCCTGGCGAATGGCGATGCTGCACTGGGTGGCCACCTGCTCGGCAAAGTGGATCTCGGCTTCAATAAACCCTTCCTGGGGCAAGCGGACTAACTTGAGAAAGCCCAGCAACGAGCCCGTTTCCACAAACAGGGGGCAGGCGAGGAAGGTGCAGCGCCCCCGCAGCGGGTGATCCGTGCTGAAGTAGAGGGTCTGGCCTTGGCGAAGCTGGCGCAAAAGAACGGGATCCAAGGGCAGGGTAACTTGGCCTATAGGGGGCAGGGATCCCGCCGCTTCGTAGACCAGCGTGTAGGTCTGGGTTTCCGGATGGATGAGGGCCACACCGCAGGCGCCCAGTTGGAAAGCCTGGGTCAGCTCCCGCACCACGGTGGCCAAGATCTCCTGTTCGTCCAGGCTGGAGCGCACCTTGTCGCCAATGAGCCGCAGCATTTGCTCGTACCTTACCCGCTGGGCCAGCTCGGCATTGCGCACCTCCACCTGGTAGCGCAGCTCGGCATTGGCAGCTTGCAGTTGCTCAAACAGCTCCGCCTGTTGCAGCGCCAGCCCCAGTTGATCGGCAATTTGTCGCAAAAAATCCGGCATCCAGGGATCCCATTTTTTGGGGGCGCTGCACTGGTGGGCAATCAACAGCCCCCAGAGGCGGGCCAGCCCGCCGTCTGTGCCGTCAGGGCCAGCCGACTGCAAGATGGGCACCACCAAGTTGGCCCGCACCCCTAAGCTGGCCAGCAGCTCCCGGTGGCAGGGCTGGATGGGGGCAGTGTCGATATCTTCAATGGCGGAAATGCGGCCCTGCTGATAGGCTTGGTGCCACTGGGTTACGAAACAACGATCTTCGATAACCAGGCCCAGCAGGCTCAACTCTGGCCGGCTAACCGATTCCATGGCGATCTCGCCCACCCAATCGGGGAAAAAGCGGTAGATCACCACCCGCTCTACATCCAACAAACGGCGAACTTCCTCTACAGCAAAACTGAGGATGGACTCCACCTGCAACGATTGCCGGATCCCTTGGACGATGTGGCTGAGCAGCCGGGCTTGGTGGAGCTGCAATTGAACCTGCTCCTGGGCCTGCTTGCGCTCGCTGATATCGACAATTGAGACAACGCCGTAAATCTGTTTCTCGGGAGTCTCCGCCACAAAAGACGAGAGATCCACCCACCGGATCTCGCCACTTTTGCGGATGTAGCGTTTTTCCATCCGGTAGCCGCGGCGGCGGCCCGCTTGTATTTCTTCGACATAGATTGCCTCCTGCCGCAGATCCTCAGGATGCGTTATGTCGGCGTAATTCATGCTCAAGAGCTCGGCCTCGGTGTAGCCGGTGAGCTGGCAAAAGCTCTGGTTCACCTTTAGCAAGTGCCCCGCCGCATCCGTGACCGCCATGCCCACCGGGGCTTGCTCGAAGAGACTTTGAAACAGATCTTGCTGATACTGCAGAGAGTGCTGAAGTTGTTGCTGTTGGTTTTGCAACTCTTTCTCCGGGGTCAAATCCTGTACGCTGACGATCATGCCGATTACCTTTCCCTGGGCATCTAGCCAGGGAGCCTCCAAAATCCGCACCGGAAACCGTTCCCCGCTGCGGCGCCTGAAGGTCAGCTCCCATCCCTGCGGGGGCCGCCCCTGGGCAAAGGCAGCGGTGATCTTGCCCATCTCTTCCGGGGGCCAATAGACAAAAGGGGGATCCTTCCCGATGAGCTCCTCCTTGGGCCAGCCCACCATCGTGGCAAAGGTCTCGTTGACGTAGATCTGTCTGCCTTGTGAATTGACGGCGGCAATGCCCAGAGGAATGGCGCGTTCGATGGCAACGCGCAAATTCAGGGTGGTTTGTAGATCTGGTAGATCCAGTTTCTCCGTTGACGGCTCCCTCCAGACCGCTGCTGAAGGCGGCGGGCCTAAGGTTAGCCGCCAGCACAGCTCATCTTGGTTCACCACCCCCAACAGGGATCCCGCTTCGTCCACCACCGGCAAGTGGCGGATCCCGTGGGCCCGCATCAACTCCAACAATGCCAAGGGATCGCGGTAGTTGCCGACGGCCAAGGTCACGACCGGGGTGGTCATCACCTCAGCCAGGGTGGATCCCTGCCAAGAGCGGTCGCTGGCCACCCACCGCAACACGTCCACAGGTGTCAAAATGCCCACCACTCGGCCTGCGTCCACCACCAACGCGTAGGGCCAGGAGCCATTCTTTTGCGCCAGCAGGGAGAGAAGCTCGGCAAGGGAGCTGTCAAGCCCGACCAAGGGCGGCATCCGGCCAAACAACTGTTCCAGGGATCCCGATGGAGAGGGCAAATCTTCCACCATGTCAGAGGACAACTGAACCTTAAAGTTACAGTCAAAAAAAGTTTTAAATAGTATCGCTGCCAGGAGCCTTTAGCCAAAACCAGACAAAATACTCAGAGGTAGTTTTGACTCTAGGTAGCTGATGGTTTTAACCTAACTTTAACCTTATAATTCAGAGTACCATGTCGAGCAAAGAAGTTTTGGATCTTGACATAAATCTTTACATCTATTCACTATTTAAACTTACCATCCAACTAATTTATGTTGGTTTATGGACTGAGACTTCAGGAACAAGTTAAGCTCTTAGCTTGCTATTGAAGGTAATTTTCAGCCCTAGGTTGCGACTCTTACACCTTATCGAGATTTTGCCTTTGTCTAAAAAGGGACAATTATCATCTTGTTACTCTGTTTTTTTCAAGCATCCTCGCGTCATCGGCTTAAGCTTTAATTGGTTTGATTGAAGACAGATTTGACGGATTTTGTTTGAGCGGCTGCCAGCTTGCCTGAGATCGATCTGTGCCGCTGAGGCGATCCCTCCCCAACCCTTCGTTCCCGGGGAAGGGACTTGGGAAGCTGCCTCTATCGCGAGCTTCATCGGCTACCCAGAGGGAGCCGCGGCTATACTGACCAGGGGAGGAGCTTGCCACCTACACTGAAATCAGGCAAGTTGATCCCGATACGTGGGGGTTCAGGTTTTGCTTACCTTTTGGTGCGTTCTAAGCTCAGTTCTTCTCGATGACCTTTTCTCCGCCGCTGACAGATTTTCTCTCCAGCCAGGCTGCTCCTATTCCCATCCAAACTCCCTCGACGGTTCCAGAATTGGTGCAGCTCCTAAAAGAGTGCCGCGGGCAGAAGGTGCTGCCGCTTGGGCAGGGGAGCAAGTGGGGATGGGCTCCTCGCTTGGAGACAGTGGATCTTATCCTCAGTACCCGTGGGCTGTGCCGCTTGATCGACCATGCAGCTGCTGACCTAACGGCGACGGTAGAGGCCGGTATGACCCTGGCGGAGCTACAGGCCATCTTGGCCGAGCGGGGGCAATGGTGGCCGGTGGATCCCCTTTACCCTGACTGGGCCACAGTGGGCGGCATTATCGCCACTGCCGATACGGGCTCGCTGCGCTGGCGTTACGGTAGCATTGGCGACCTAGTGCTGGGCATTACTTGGGTGCGGGCGGACGGGGAGGTGGCCAAAGCGGGCGGGCGGGTGGTCAAGAATGTGGCCGGCTATAACTTGACAAGACTGTTCGCCGGATCCCTGGGCAGCTTGGGGATCCTGACCCAAGTCAGCCTGCGGCTCTATCCCCTGCCGGCGGCCCAGACAACTTTGCTGGCCAGGGGATCCCTAGCGGACGTGGAGGCCCTGGCTCGGCAGGTGCTGAGTGCGCCGGTGAGCCCAGTGGGGATGGATCTCTGGCTGAGGGCAGAAGGGCCACAGCTTTGGCTCAGCTTCCACGGCTCGGGGCGGGCAATTGCCCAGCAAATGGCCCAGGTGCGGCGGCTGGCTGCGGGGGAGTTGGCTTGGCAAGAGGCGGGCCCTGGGGCTTTGTCCATGCCCCCACCCGCTTCAGGAATGGTTCTGGCCAAGTTCGGCTGCTTGCCCAGCCGGAGCCTGGCCATTTTAGAGCAGTTTCAGTCCCTCTTTCCTAAAGCTCAGGTGCAACTGCATCGCGGCTGCGGCCTGGGGCGGGCTTGGATCCCCCAGCCTGAGGTGGGATCCCTGCTACAGTTACAGCGCTACCTCAAGTCGGTAGGCGGGTTTCTCCTGCTGCTGGAGGCACCGGCAGCCCTGAAGACAGCTCTGGCCCACGATTTCGGCCCGACAGCAACCCTGATGCGCAAGCTGAAGCAGCAGTTTGATCCCGCCGCCATCTTCAGCCCCAGCTTGATATAGCTACTCCAAATCACGCCGAAACATGGCGCCGTTAGCGGGCCTGCGCAGGGATCCCCAGCATTGCCAGCAAGGTTTTAGCAGCATCCTGGCCGGAGAGCCAAGCACCTTCTACTCGCTCTCCGGCACACCAATCGCCGGCGCAGACCAACGGCAACCCCCTGCCGGCACTGGCAGGGACGTGGGTGCCCAGGCTGGCCAAACCTATCGTTTCCACGGGAAAAGCGTAGCGCCAGCGATGCACCTGCATCCATTGCGGCGAGGCCAGCCAGGGATCCAGGCGTTTGGCGGCGTGGGCCAGCAGTTCTCGACCAGCTTTTTCCAGCTCGGCGGGGCCAGCATCCAGATATAGCGACGACCACTCCGCCCCCCCGTGAAAGACCACCAGCGGCGGCAAGGGCTGCGGGCGCTTGCTGCTGTCCAGGGCCAGCCAGGCCAGCATCGGATCCTGCAAACACTTGATCCCCTTCCAAGGCGGCAGCGGCGTGCTCTCTGAATAGCCGGCCAAAACGGCAATGCAGGGCTGGTAGGCGGCGGATCCCAGCAGAGATAGCAGGTTGTTGGCAGGAGGAATCCCCTCTTGCAGCAAAGGCAACAACTGGGGAGCCGGGATTGCCATCACCACTGCCGCGGCCTCGTAGCACTGGCCGTTTTCGGCCTGTAATTGCCAGGTGGTTGCCAGCGGCCTGAGGCCAACCACACGCGTTTGGGTGTGGATGGACAAGGAAGTGGCTAGCTGTTTGGCCAGCATCGTCATGCCCTGGGGGCAGATGTAGCGGGGTTTCTCAGCATTGGAGTCCTCTGGGCGCAGCCCCTCTCGATCCAGCAGGTGCAACGAGCGCGTCCATTCCCTCAGCAGCCCCAGGCCCAGCAGCTCCTTCACCCAGCGATAAAAGCTGTCGGAATCGGGGGTCAGATATTGAACCCCGTGATCTACAGGCACTGTTTGTCCGGCATGCTCAACCCGCCGGGTGGCCATGCGCCCACCCAAACCCACCGATTTCTCCAGCACCAAGACCTCCAGCCCCGCCCGCCGCAGTTGCCGTGCACAGGCTAGGCCAGCCACCCCGGCGCCAACGACAACGACGTCCGCCGACTTTCCGCTGCCCAGGCCGGAAGGGGGCATTGCACCCTGGAGATTTTTGTCCGACATACAGAGCCTATCGGCTGCAACCGAATCCCACCTTCAGCTCCCGCCTTTGCCAAAGGGGTTGTTGCCCCTTTCGCCGAAGAGCTTGGCTTCCCCCTTGATGGCAGCCTTGATGATGTTGTAGGCTGCCCAGCCAACCACCAAAACAATAGGTGCCAGGACGATCAGCGGACGGAGATCCATATCCATAGTTTCATCCCCCTCTCGTAAATGGAGTAAATGGAAAAAACAAGAGCTTCCAGGGCTGGCACCTGCTGGGATCCCGAAGAGCGAAGCTTTTTGGGGTTTGGATCCCGCTTTGGGCGCGGCACAACTCCGGAAGAACGGCTATACCCAGAATAACCCCAGGCATACCCTCTCCCGCTAAGCCCTGACGGACTGGGGCAAAGACCTCCGCTCACGCCAGCAGGACAGGATCCCTGGATGATTTCTCAGAGTTGCTGCTTCAACGGACGGGTAACCCAGGATCTTCACACAGCCGGAGAGTGGCTGCTTCGCCGTTCCTAGCCCATTCTGCAGCAAGCCCGGGTTCTGGACAAGAGCTTGCCTTGTTGCCTCTTGCGGGGATGGGCCAATCGAGCTGGGCGAGAAAGTCCGTCATTGCGCCATGTAGACTACGCCCAGAAGTAGCGCGGAAGTTTAGCCAGCTAGAGGGTAGCGCTCCATCAGGTAACAGAGGCAATCTTGGCGGATGATGCGGCTGTTGAGGGTGAGCATGCCCGGCACAAGGGGCACGCGGGTGCGAATTTCGCCATCTTGGGCGTAGAAGAAGCGATCCGCTACATCTTGGCCCTGCTCGTCTTGGACCTCCAGGTGGAAGCCGTTGTTTGTCCAGCCGATGCGGGTGTGGGGAGGGAGCTCCCGAAAGTTGAGGAGATCCAAATCGGGGAGAAAGCGCAGGTGCGGCTGGGATCCCTTGGGCTCTTCCCCCGCTTCCCCAAAGCTGAAGCTCACCTCCTCCGGGATCTTGACGATGGCGACGCTGTGAAATAGATCAATATCCTGTCGCAGGACGGGGCGTTGCGGTAGCGCCGACAGGTGCAGGCAGGCTTCCAGAAATTCGTAGGCATGTTGGGTGCCGTGGGGCTGATCCGGCTTGCCACATTCCAGGGTCACCGCCGGGCAGAAGCGCCCAAAGGCCATACTCTGTACCCCTTCCGGTTTGGTGAAGTAGAGGACGGTGCGCCCAAACAGGGTGGCCAGGTGCAGGGTAGAAGCATCTAAGTAGTTGACACAGGCGTAGTGGGGGTTGGTGCCGGTGTTGTTGTGAATATCGACGCTGGCAAACACGCCCCGCTGCTGCATCTGCTGCAGGACGGCCTGGGCCATGGCGTGTTCGGGGGTGGAGCCGGGGCCCCAGATGCGGTTGTAGTCCGGTTGGCCGTCTAGCCGCCGTTGTCCTTGGCGAGCAGCCCACACATTGCCGATGAAAAGGGACAGGGAACGGGGCAGTTCCCGCTGGACGTAGCGGCGCAGAAGCTGTCGCACCGCCTGCCAACCGGTGACCTCGTTGCCGTGCAGCAGGACGGAAACAAACAGAGGGGGATCCCGTCGTCCCGCCAGATGGATGAGGGTTGGCCCGCCCAATCGGTCGTAGAGTTGATGGGCTTCTAAATCTAGGAGTTGCTCCGGCAGGTGATCGAGAACAGTGAGCATACGGTTTTTTGGACAAGCACCTCAACGCAAACCTTTTGGCTGCTCAAGGGCAGAGGGGATCCGGGAAATAGGCCCTCACCCCCAGCCCCTCTCCCAACGGGAGAGGGGAGATGGAGATTGGGGTAGCGAACTGTCTCATCCTTAGCTGGAGGTAAACAACTGGCTGTCGTGCTTGTGGCTTAGGTCGTCGCCCTGACCTTTGAGAAAGCATCCCTTCCGATGCAGGCATGCCCAAGCGGTGACTTATCCCCCCTGCCGGCAACTATGGGGAGACGGCTTCCCTAGCCGAGATCCCAGGTGTGTACCGGCTGACCTTGCCGCTGCCGTTCCCAGTAGGCACAGGTCAATTGTTGCATATCTTTACCATGCCGAGCCACGTAGCGGCGCTGCCAGGTGGCCCCATTCTGCCCCGACTCGACACGGCCGCGGAGAATGCCCAGGTACTCCTGGATGTCCTGGGGCGCCAAGTCCAGTTGCGCCAAGCCCGCCTCTGCTTGCGGGAGCAGCTCTTGCAACAACAATTGGCGCAGGGATCCCTGCCAACCGTTGAGCCAGGTGATGGGGGCCTCGAGGCCGAAGCGGGCGGCCGTATAAAAATTGGCGCGGCACTGGGCGAAGCTCAGCTCCTGCTCCGGGGGAAGAGGTCGGGATCCCAGAGCTTGCACCAGGCCAAAGTAGAAGGCCGCATTGGCAATCATGTCCGGCAGGGTGGGGCCTGCTGCAGCCACCCGCTGTTCGATGCGCAGGTGGGGAATGGGATCCAAGCCGATGAGGGGGCGGTTCCAGCGCCAGATGGTGCCGTTGTGCAGGCGCAGATGGGCCAGCTCTGAGGGAGCAGCAGCTAGCCTTTGCGGCAACACCACTGGGTAGCGGTGCAGATTTTCCCAAAACAGCTCCATTAGGGATTCCTGGACATAGCCTTGCCCGAAGGTAACGCGAGCTTGGTGGGTGGGGGCGAGGGGGGGTGGGCCATCCAACGCCTGCTCAAACACCGGGATGCGGGTTTCCGCCCACAGGTCGTGCCCAAACAGATAGGGAGAATTGGCTGCCAGGGCTACCAAGGGGGCCGATACGAGCAGGGAAGCGTTGAAGTAGCGGGCTGCCTGGTGGGGCGACACCTGCAGATGGATTTGAAAAGAGGTGGTGGCTGCCTCCAGCATGACGTTTGGGTGGGTGACGCGTAGCCGGGTGGCAGGCCCTGCGATCGCCAGCCCCAGGGGCGGGATCCCTGAGGGTTGCTCGCGCCGGTGCAGGTTTAGGATCTGCTCGTTGAGGGCCAGGTAGCGCTTGCGGGGCGAGATCATCTCCAAAGTGAGCTGCTGCTGCTGCAGCGTGGGCAAAATGCCGATCATCACCAGCCCCGCCTGCAGTTGCTCGGCCACTCGGCAGCAGTGATCCCAGGTCTGCGCCAGCTCTTGCTGCAACTGCCGCAGAGCCGAACCGACCAAGACCTGAGGCCGGCCGTTGATCTCGATGTTGAAGCGGGCCAGTTCCGGCACCACCAGCGAGTTGTTGACGGCCTCCAGGTAGGCTGAGTTGATCGGGGCCGGCTCTCCCTGGGGGGTGACCAGCCACGCTTCCAGCTCAAACCCACCCACCAGGGATCCCTGGGCAAAAGGTCGACAGGCGGGATCCAGCCCCGGCACACCGGCCAGCCAGCGCTCCAGCAAATCCGTTTCTTGCTGCAGCCGAGCTTTGAACTCAGCAAAGTCCTCTGCGCCAAAGCTGAAGGAGGCAATCTCCTGGCCCATCGAGACAACTCCGCGGCTCCCCTGGATGAGAACATCGTAACTACTCTTGTCAGCTAGAAACCGCAGGAGCCCCGCCCTGTACCCGTAGGGTCAGGGTCGGGAGAAATGCGGACGACGGATAATCGTGACATGACCCAAGTCCTGACTATCTCCTGCAAGCTCAAGGTACAGCCTGTTAAGGAATCAAGGGGTACAGTAGCAACACTTAGCAAACCAACTTCGGAAGCAGGATGGATTGATCAG
>NZ_JANSIZ010000085.1:0-9101 GCF_047462315.1 Synechococcus sp. H60.2
TTTTTAAACCAACACCACCGCATCCAACTACATCCCTTGTCTCGTGGGCGCGTATATGTTTATAACACACAGGAGAGGGATCGGGGGTGAGGGCCTGCCAGCGAACCGTTCACGCTAGCTTGAAATAGCCCTAATCCCTCAACTTTTGCCCATGGCCCGCTTGTTCACCAAGTTCTGGCTGCTGGAGCGCTACCTGTTTGGACAGATGCTCACCCCCCTTTTGGCCGGTATAGCTGGGGGAACCCTGCTGCTTTTGGCGGGCCGGCTCTTTACCCTCGCCGAGCGGCTGGTCGAGGGATCCGTGCCCCCCCTGACGGTGTTGCGGCTCTTGATGTTGGATCTGCCAGAGATGGTGGTGCTGGGCATGCCCATCGCTGCTTTTTTTGCCACCCTACTCACCTTGGGCAACCTAAGCGGCAACAGCGAGATTACCGCCATGCGGGCAGCCGGGATCCCGTTTATGCGCATCTTTCGTCCCCTGTTGCTGGTGGGGCTGCTCATGAGCCTGAGCGCTTTTTTAATCAGCAACGTCCTCCTGCCGGCCAGCAAACGGGAAATCCGCCGCATTGACCAGCAGGCGCTCCTGGCCCAGGCTACAAGCCCGGTGCAATACGACGTCTTTTTCAAGACCGCTGGCGTTGGCGGGACGGAGTCCTTAGACAACCTCTGGTTTTTCATCCGCCAGGTGGATCCGCGGCTAAATACCATGCAGGATGTCACCATCTTGCAGGTGGATCCCTTGCCGGGGGGCAAGTACCACTTGGCGGAAGTGACGCTGGCGGCCCAGGCGGTGTGGAATGGCCTGGACTGGACCCTCAGCGAAGGAGTGACCCACCGCTACGGCCCCGATGGCCTCAGCCTGGCCGAAGAGCCCTTCGACCGCAAGCCGCTGGCGGTCTCCCAAGATCTGGCCGCCCTGTTGCAGCCGCCAGTTCCCCCCAACGAGCTCAGCCTACCGGAGCTGGCGGAGCGCATCTCCCGCCTGGCCCGCTCCAACCTCAATACCCAGCCCTTGCGCACCGAGTTCCACATGCGCTTTTCCCTGCCCCTGGCCAGCTTTTTTGCCGTGCTGATTTCCCTTCCCCTGGGATCCAGCACCGCTCGCCGTGTGGGCCGCTATGGCGGCGTCGTCTTCGGGATCCTGTTGGTGTTTGCCTACTACGTGGTGCTGAGCGTATCTCGCAGCTTGGGAGAAGCAGGAGCCCTTCCTCCCTGGGCAGCAGCCTGGAGCTTCAACCTTCTCTTCGGTAGCCTCGGCCTGCTGCTCTTGGCCCGCTTCCTGCGCTAGGGATCCCTTCCGGGCGGAGCAACCCCCAACCTAGCCAGGGATCCACCGGATCCCTTCAACACAGTTTCCGTCCCCTTGCGGGGAAAAGGTAGGGATTTTGGCCGGTCTGCGCAGGCCAGAGATCCCATCCCAGCGCCGGTCTGTCTAGACTGGAGAACAGCCCTGTGGGGATCCCTATGCGCATTGGCGTGCCCAAAGAGATCAAAGAGCAGGAGTTTCGCGTCGGCCTGACGCCGGCGGCGGTGCGGGCCTTGACTGAGCAGGGGCACCAGGTGTGGGTGGAGACCCAAGCCGGCCAGGGGGCAGGCTTTAGTGACGAAGACTACCAAAAAGCGGGGGCCAAGCTGGCCGCCACGCCGGAGGAGATCTACCGGCAGCAGTTGGTGGTGAAGGTCAAAGAGCCCCTGCCCGCCGAGTATCCCTTGCTCCATCCGGATCTCATCCTGTTTACCTACTTGCACCTGGCGGCCAGCCGCGAGCTGACCCAGGCCCTGCTGCGTTCGGGGGCCACCTGCCTGGCCTACGAGACGGTGGAGCTGCCCGACGGATCCCTGCCCCTCTTGATGCCCATGAGCATGATTGCCGGGCGGCTGTCGGTGCAATTTGGCGCCCACTACCTCACCCGCCAGCAGGGGGGGCGAGGCGTGTTGCTGGGCGGGATCCCAGGGGTGCCGCCGGGGCGGGTGGTGATCCTGGGCGGGGGCACGGTGGGTACGGAGGCGGCCAAGATGGCCGTCGGACTGGGGGCGCGGGTGCAGATTCTGGACATCAACCTGCAGCGCCTCAACGAGCTGGAGCTGATCTTCGGGTCGCGGGTGGAGCTGCTCTACAGCACCGCCCAGAGCATCGAGGAGTGCGTCCGCGAGGCCGACCTGGTGGTGGGAGCAGTGTTGGTGCCGGGCAGCCGCGCCCCGGTTTTGGTGAAGGAAGAGCTGGTGGCCCAGATGCGGCCCCGCTCTTTGATCGTGGATGTGGCCGTGGATCAGGGGGGGTGCATCGCCACCACCAAGGTCACCACCCATGCCCAGCCGGTTTACGAAGCCCACGGAGTCTTGCACTACGGGGTTCCCAACATGCCGGGGGCCGTCCCCTGGACTTCGACCCAGGCGCTGGTCAACGCCACCCTCCCCTACGTCCTCAAGTTGGCCAACCTTGGCTTGAGCGCCGCCCTGGAGCAGGATCCGGGCCTGGCCAAGGGGCTCAACATCCGGGGCGGAAAGCTCATCCACCCGGCGGTGCGGGCCACCTTTCCCGACTTGAGCTAGCTTGGGCCAGCTTTCCCGTCGGGATCCCTTCCGCTACTGCCGCCAGGCCAAGAGGTAGCGCTCCAGAGCGGCGAAAAAAGAGTAGAGCAGAACACCCATGAGGCCGAGGGCAACCAAGCCGGCAAAGGCCAAGGGCACATCAAAAGAAGAGCTGGCGGACACAATCAGGTAGCCCAGCCCGCGGTTAGAGGCCACCGTCTCCGCGATCACCGCGCCGACAAAGGCCAGCGAAATGGCCACCTTCAGCGAGGCAAACAGATAGGGCAAGCTGTGGGGAAGCCCCACCTTGAGGAAGATTTCCCAACCGCTGGCCCCCAGGGAGCGCAGCACATCGCGCATTTCTGGCTCCACCGTCTCCAGGCCCACCGCCACATTCACGGCAATGGGGAAAAAGGCCAGCAAAAAAGCTGTAATCACCGCCGGGATCATGCCCAGGCCAAACCAAATCGCCAGCAGCGGCACCAGGGCCACCTTGGGGATGGTATTAAACCCCACCAGCAGTGGGTACAGACACAGATGGGCCAGGCGGGAGCTGCCGATAAGGGATCCCAGCAAGATCCCGCCCACCAAAGCCAGCCCAAAAGCCAGCAGGGTTGAGCTGAGGGTAAACAGCGAGTGCCCCAGGATCACCTCGTCCCACTCCTGCATCGACTGCCAGATTGCGCTGGGCGCAGGCAAAACAAAGCGGGGAACCTGCAACAGCCGCACCCCTGCCTCCCAAAGGCCAAGGGTCAGCAGCAGGGTGACCACCGGCAGGAGCAGCGAGGCCGCTTTCGTCTGGAGAAATCGGTCAAAGGAGTTTTTCATCAGGGTTGCGCGGCGATCTATCGAGAAAACTTTGGTTAGCTGCTGCGCCGTTCGCGTCAGCGGGACGGAGTCCTTATGTGCTTGCGCACTTCCGCAACCAAGTGGTGAAACTCGTCCGTCAGGCAGATCTCCAACGGGCGCGGGCGGGGCAGATCCACCTTGAGGGTAAAGACAATCTCGCTAGGCCGCGACCCCATGACATAAATGGTATCGGAGAGGAAAACCGCCTCCCGCAGATCGTGAGTGATGAGAATAGCCGTGCAGCCGGTGCGCAGCCACAGCCGCTGCAACATCTCCCACATCTCCTCGCGGGTGAAGGCATCCAGGGCGGCAAAGGGCTCATCCAGCAACAACAGCTCCGGCTGGTGGATCAAAGCTCGACAGAGGGCAACCCGCTGCCGCATCCCCCCGGAAAGCTGCCAAGGATAGGCTTTTTGGAAACCATCCAAGCCCACGGCGGCCAACAGCTCCAGCGCCGACTTTTTGTGCTGAGCCAGGTTTTGCCGGAAGGTGCGCTTGTAGGGCTCTACCACTTCCAGAGGCAGCAACACGTTCTGTAAGGTAGTGCGCCAGGGCAGCAGCACCGGATTTTGGAAGGCCATGCCCACCCTCTTGAGGGGGCCGGTGACGGGCTGCAACCGAAAGTAAAGGGTGCCGCCGTGGTTGGTGTTGAGGCCGGCTATCATCTTCAAAAGAGACGTCTTGCCGCAGCCGCTCGGCCCCACAATCGAGACAAACTCCGAGTGGGCCACCGAAAAGCTGAGGTCGCGGATGATCGTGACCGGGGATCCCTTGCCGGGGTACTGCAGGGAGACGTGGCGCAGCTCCAGGATAGGCTTGTCCAAGAGCCCAAGAGAGACACCGCTCTGGGCCACCTGCTGCGACTCCAACATCGACTCAACTCCGGTGGTTTTCACGGCCAGCCTCCTTCCCATTACACCAGAGAGGAGAGCAACCAACTGTACTGCCCAATACTCTGCCCTCCAGCAGCAAGGCCGGTTCTTCGGGGCTGCCGCCTACTGGTGCTCGAAGACGTTGCTATATCCCAGCAGATCCAGCTCCACCAAGGTGGGCAGGTGTTGAAAACAGCGCTGCGCCAGCTCCCAGCGCTCCTCCCGCTGCAACATCTGGGCCAACTTGTGGCGCACCGGGATCAAATAGCGGACATCGTTGGCCGCATAGTCCAACTGCTCCGGCGAGAGGGACTGGACAGCTCCCCAGTCGGAGCTTTGGGCGGCTTTGTTTAGCTCCACCCCGCACAGCTCGCTCACCACGTCTTTGAGGCTGTGCTTACTGGTGTAGGTGCGGGCCAGCTTGCTGGCTACCTTGGTGCAAAAGACCGGCCAGGCCTGGATCCCCAGGTGGTAGCGCAGCATGGCCAGGTCAAAACGGGCGTAGTGGAAGATCTTCTCAATGTTGGGATCCGTCAGCAGCCGCGCCAAACGGGGGGCCTGCTTCACGCCGCGGCTGAGCCGCAGCACCACCACCTCGCCGGCAGCGTTAGCTATTTGCACGACGCAGAGCCTGTCCCGCTGCGGGATCAAGCCCATCGTTTCGGTGTCCACGGCCAGGAAGGTTTCCCCGGCTAGCGCCTCTGCCACTTCGGGGGTGAGATCTTCGTCGCAGATCTGGAAAGGCTCCACAAGGATCCCTCACTTGGCGGGAGCAGCCGCCCCGCTGAGATACTTCCCTCACCTGAAGACAAGAGTTGTTGACATCTCAACAAGCGCTGCTGGCCAGCTAGCCCTGAGCAGGCCTCATCCCCCTCAGAGACAGGAGGTGCTCTCCCCTCGACTGAGACAGCCAGCAGGCCGGTTTTCGCTCGCAACGCTCCGCGTTCAGTTTAGCCCAAAGCCACCCCTGAAGGCAGGGTTGTAATCAGCGGCTGGCAAGCTTGGCTCTACCAGCTTGCTTTCACCACGCCCGGCAGCAGGCCGCGGTGGGCCATTTCCCGCAAGCTGTTGCGGCAGAGCCCAAAATCCCGGAAATAGCCGCGGGGACGCCCGGTTTTCCAGCAGCGGTTGCGCAGGCGGGTGGGCGAGCTGGCTCGAGGGAGTTTTTGCAGTTGAGCATGCAGCTCCATGCGGGTGACCTGGTCGATGTTGGGATCGGCCATGGCCGCCTTTAGTTGTTGGCGCTTCTCCCGATATTTTTCGACCAAGCGCTGGCGCTTTTTCTCCCGCTCGATCATGCTCTTTTTAGCCACGGCTCACCTGTTTCTCCCAATTTTTCAGCTCATCTAGAATAGCGAGAAGCCCTCCCCTCAGGCAAGGGGATCGCAGAGCCGGCCATCCTCGCCGCTCCCCTTGCTTGGGCTCCGTAGGATCCCTGAGGCCAGCCTCTTGGCTTAGGGGCAATCTCTTTCTGTAGGCAAGGTTGGTGGTGGGTGATGACCCTTTCCAAAGTGATCTCGTTGGTCGCCGCCAAGTTCAAAGTTTCCCCAGAGCAGATCGAGGCCACCCGCGTGATCCTCCACAAGCCCCCGGCTTTGTTGGCGGTGCTCAAGTCGGCTCCGCCGCTGCCCAAAGAGGTTTTGCAGGATCCCAGCTTGGCTTATATCTATCCGGCCACTTTTATTCAGTGGTCGAAGTGCATGCATGGCCTGGCGGAATGGGATGATGTGCCCGCCCTGAGCTACGCCGACTATGTGGCGCAGATGGAGCTGACCTTCCTGCCGACGGATATTGCTGCCGAGGCCGCCAACAGGGACTAGCGCAGGCGAAAAACCCGTTCTGAGGCCTGGCGGACAAACTCCTTGAGCCAGCCCGATTTTTGGGTGCTCTCCACCTGGGCCCTGACCACCGCCTGCATCCCCCCTTCCCCCCAGCTTTGGTTGCGCTGGAAATACTCGATGAAGCTTTTGCCGGCAATGCGGGTGAGATAGCCGGCGCTGGCCGCCTGGATGGGGGCTGTCGCCAAAAAACCGACCACGCTCACCTCAGCCACCGTAGCCAGGAGCCCGGTGGTCAGTTGGATCGCCCCTTCCACCAGACCCAGGCCAGCCAGGGTCTTGGCCAGGGACAGGGCCAGTTCCCGCCCCTGCTGCAGGTTCATCTGGCAGCCGTAGAGGGATCCCAGCTCCACCACCATCTGGGCGTTGATGGCGGCAATGGCCAGCAGATCCAGCGCCGGGATGGGGTTGACAAACACGACGCCGGTCACGATCCACTGAAAGCGATCGATCACCTCCTCCGCCTGGCGGCGCAACTGCGCCTGGATGATCCGCTTGGCCTCTTCCCCCAACTGCTGCGATTGCAGCAGGGCATTGTCCAAGGCCAGGGATCCCCCTTCGGCGTAGAGCACCGCCTGGACGCGATCCCGCACCGCTGCCACCTCGGGCTCCGGTTGCCAGGTTTGGGATCCCAGCCGCACGGGGGCCGGGTCAGCAGCAGCCAGCAGCACATCTTCCGGTTGGATCAGGGGGTAAACCCGTTCCCGCAGGCGCTGCAAGAGGAGCTGCCGTTCTTCCGAGGTGTAACGGTCGATTTTGTTGAGCACCAGCAGAGCCCGCTTGCCCAGGGCGATCAACCGGCGCAAGGGATCCACCTCCGACTGGCGCAGATCCCCATCCACCACCACCAACAGCAGCTCGGCGGCCTGGGCCTGCGCCTGCGCCTCCTCTTCCCGCATCGCCCCTGCCGGCCCGATCTCCAAAATGCCCGGGCAGTCCACGATCTGCACCGGGTGGGGGATCCCGGGCAAGTCCCAATCGTAAACCGCCACCGTCTGCGTGGTGCCCAACGTTGCCCCCACCGCCCCCACCCGCCGCCCCAGCAGCGCGTTCACCAGCGAGGTTTTGCCCGCCGATCCGGTGCCGAAGACCACCACCTTCAGTTGGGGCCGGGCCAACTGTTGGGCCAGCCGAGCTGACCGCTCCGCCAGCGCTGCCCGCGCCACCTGATCCTGGATCTGCGCCATCTGAGCTTCTAGGTGCGCCAGGTTGCGCCGGGCTGCCTCCCACTTCTCGGCAGGGGTCTCCGGGGGGGCCGGCCTGGGAAGCCTCTCGGTTTTAGGGGCGGGGCGGAACAGAAACAAGTAGTAGATGGAAGCGGCCAAAAACACCAGCAGCAGCAACACCAGCACCCCGATCAACACCCCCCCCAAAATCGGGTGGTAGCGGGTGGCGTAGTACAGATCCAAAAACGATTGGATCAGCCAGACAATCAAGCCCGTGAATGAGGCCAGCAGCGCCAACAGCAGCAGCAAGCGCAGATAGGGAACCGATCGCATAGGGATCCAGGGCCACAACCATTCGCGTCAGCGGAACGGAGTCCTTTTGACTCTAGCCGTGGCTGCCCTTGTCCGACTACTCAGATCTGGCCCTCAGGCTGTAGGGGCGGCTCTTCCCCTTCACACCGGGATCCCCCCTCGATGACCCGAATGGCCTGCGGCTCCCCATCCACCTTCACCTGCAGATGGCGCAACTGACAGGCTGTTCGCGTCAGCGGGACGGAGTCCTTACCGGCCACCCCCCGCTCCGACTCCACAGCCACCTCGCCGGTGCGCTGGGATCCTGTGATCAAAAAGGACAGACAGGCCCAGCCGGCTTGCTCATCCTCTTGAGCAGAGGGAGAACCTCAGCCTTGGCAATCAATGCAAAACGTCTCAGCCAATCTGCAAGGACTCCGTCCCGCTGACGTGAACAGAAAAGTCAGCAGAACCTTGGGGCTTTGCCTCAAGGAACTGTCTAGAGGCGTCTTGACAGCGCCTTTACGGGTTGGTTCTCCTTTAGGCGGTGGGAGTGTCAACGAGGTCAAACTGGGGCACCTGCGATGCCAAAGCTGCAGGGGCAGGTACGAGCAGCAACGCCCACAGAGCCGGCATGGCCCACCTGGCCCAGCGCCAATGACAATGGGGGGATCCCTGCCATAGACTTGGCCAACTCACCTCAGCAGCAGTTGGGAGAAAGAGCCTGGTGGTAACCGGCGGATCCCAGGCCCAAGGGTAGTTTAGAATGTCTTTAGGTTGAGGCTCATCGGGATCTACAGACGCTGGCTCTAGCTTCTTTGAGCTGATCCCAGGAGGGCTGTCTTGTTGCTCCTTCTCCCCCATAACTCTCTGGAACTCAGGAGATTTCTATGGCCGTTCCTAGTGGTCTTTCCAGCCCGCTGCCGGAGCAAGAAACTTCTACGGGACAGGGCAACGGTCTAAATTTGGCTCCTCGGCCTGCCGATCCTGCCCCGCTGGCTGCCCAGGGGGTGGGAGAAAAGTCCGGCCCGCCGGTGTTCCCCAGCCCCGTCAAGTTCAGCAAGATCGAGATCGACAACCGCCCGGTGGGAGCTTCGACTCTGAAGGTAGTGGATTACTTTGCCGATGGCCGTCCAGTTGCTGCCGCCACCCTGAAAGTCGTGGATACCTGGGGCGAGGGGCGCCCAACGGTGGCTTCCGGCGTCAAATTTGTCCATGACCCAACCCTCAACCGGCCAGTGATGGCGGATGGCCTGAAAATTGCCAAAACTTTCCTGGGAAATCGCCCTATTGAGGCTAGCCCCCTTAAGGTGTTGCGTTAGCCAGGATCCCTAACGGGGGCCAGGGATCCCCCCTGCTAACCTGGGTGGGGGAGAGGTGACAGCGGCAAATATGGAGATCCTGGCGGCTTTGTTGGGGTTGCTGGCGGGCTTGGGAGGAGGGGCAGGCTACCTGGCAGATCAGACGGCTCAGCAGCTCTTGCTCGCTCAGCTCGATAGGGTAGAGGTTTTGGAGGTGCGCATCCAAAGCCGCCCCAACTATCGTTTTTTGAG
>NZ_JANSIZ010000086.1:0-9081 GCF_047462315.1 Synechococcus sp. H60.2
GAAGCGATATATCCAGAATCAGTCAGGAGGCGCTATCCCTCCCCACCCGGGTGGGGAATCCCGCGCCTTACGTTGAGATTCCTTCGCGTCAGCGGGCCGTAGGCTCTGGAGCGGGGGTTATGGCGTCCCCCCCAGGGCCAGGGCCGCGGGGCAAGCAAACCGCGCCTCAATCGAGGATAAACATCTAGGGATCCTCCGCACAGGGGACGGCAGCCTCAGAGGGGGCAGCTTGTCCTAGGCTATCCAAAAAATGCTGCAAGAGCTGAAAGCGAGGTGGGTTAAGACTGTAGTAGATCCAGCGCCCCTGCTGGCGAGCGTTGACCAACTGCGCATCTCGCAAGGTCTTTAAGTGAAACGAGAGCTTGGATTGGCTTATCTGCAGCTTTTCGCAGAGATCGCAAACGCACAGCTCGCGCCCACGCAACAGTTGCAGTGCGCGCAGGCGAATTGGATCGGAGAGAGCGTGAAATCCCTCCCGTACCTGCTCACACAGCAAATCCCCCTCTACCTTGGCCAACCACGAAACCATCCTTCAACTAGGGTAGCAAGAGCTTTGCGCCCCCACCGGCAAACACTCCTCCCACCCCAGTTGTTCCTGGGCTGGGAAGGCCGCCACTGCTCTGCAGCACACCGGCGCAACCCTGGGCTCGCACTGCCTCTCATCAGGCCAACCCCGGCAGCAGTTGGTAGTGCAACACCTGCGGTGGCCGAGCAAAGTAGGGCTCGAGGAGGGCGCGCCAGCGGACAAAGTTTTCCGATTGGCGGAAGTTAACCAGATGGGCCTCCAGGGATCTCCACTGTACCAGCAACAGGTACTGCTGAGGGTACTCTAAACAGCGCTGCAGTTGGTGCTGCCGATAGCCATCGGTTTGTTGTAGGTAGACAAAGGCTTGCGCGATGGCAGCTTCGAAGGCAGCTTCAGAGCCGGGGGTGACTTCAAACTGAGCCACCTCCAGGACAGGCGAAGGGTTCATAGGCTAGGTATGCAGGCCGCACTCGGTTTTGGCTGTGCCCTTCCAGCGGCCGGAGCGGGGATCCTCCCCCGGCTCCACCGGCGCCGTACAGTGGATGCAGCCAATGCTGGGATAGTTGCGGTCGTGGAGGGGATTGTAAGGGATCCCGTGGTCGAGAATGTACTTCCAGACTTGGCCGTTTGTCCAGTCGGCGAGCGGGTTGAGCTTGAGGCGGTTGCGCTTGCCATCCCACTGCACCTTGCCGATATCGGCGCGGGTGGAAGACTGCTCGCGGCGCATCCCAGTAATCCAGGTGGTGCAGTTGGCCAGGGCGCGATTTAGGGGTTCCACCTTGCGGAGGTTGCAGCAGAGGTCAGGGTTGGTGCGGTACAGCTCCGGCTCATACTGCGCTGCCTGCTCTTCCGGGGTGAGCAAGGGCTTGAAAACCTCCAGTTGCAAATCGGGGTAGCGCGCCAGCACCTGTTGCTGGAGTTGCAGGGTTTCCGGGAAGTGAAAATCGGTATCTAGGAAAAAGGCGCGAACCTGAGGGCGAATGGCCGTGAGCAGATCGATGAGAACCAGATCTTCCGGCCCAAAGCTGCAGGCCAGCACCAGCCCGTCCCCAAACTCCGCCACGGCCCAGGCCAGCAGGTCACTTGCAGAAAGGGGCTCAAAGTGCTCGCTCAGGGCAGCTACCTGGGACTGATACCGCCTTTGTACCTCCTGGGCTGCCCATTCCCAGGGGGTAGAGGAAGAAAGGGTTGTACTCATAGGGGGAAACGCCGAATCCACCTGCTTTGCCTTCTTAATCTACACTAATTCGGTCGAGCTTTAGGATTTTTATTGGGCAGCAGCGGCTGGCAGGGTAGATCGGGCTCCTCCAGCGCGCAGAGGGATCTGTCCCCAGCGATCCCGACGTGTCCCCATTACCAAGCCATGCCAGAGCGGCCTGGGTCCTGGGTCCAGGGGGTAAACCCAGTGGTAGCGTAGGATCCCTCGCCGGGGGTTGAGATCCACCTCGAACAGCCGCAGGGCCGAGACTGGCCCCACCAGAGGAGGTGCTGTCAGATAGGGGATCCCGTCTCGCACCTGGACCTTTGGCACATGCAGATGTCCACTCAACACCGCCACCACCCGCCCGTGACTCGCTAAGAGAGCATGGAGCGCGGCAGCTGGCTCCCTGTGGAGCCGGTAGTTGCGGAATACAACCGCATCCACTTGCGTAGGGGCAATAAAAGGTGGTTGGTGGATGAGCAGGATCAGCCATTCCTCTGAAACTGCTTGCAGATGTTCGCCCAGCCAGCGCAGTTGGGAGGGGCGCAGCACCCCCTGGGGCAAGGGAAAAGGCCCCAGGCTGGCATCAAGGGCAATTAGGCGGATCCCGGGCAGAGGGGAAAGACTGTAGTCGACATAGCCAGTGGGGGCTGGGAAGAGGGGAAATTGGCTTTGGCACCAGCGGATAAACTGCTCTCGATCAAAGCGCCCCTTTCTCCTCAGAGTGTCGACATCGTGGTTGCCGAGGCTGAGGTAGTAGGGCACCCGCAGTTGGGCGAGAATCTCCTGGAACAACTCAAAGCTCTCCGGATCGGCTTGATCCACCAAGTCGCCAGTGAACACCACAAAGTGTAGATCGGGCACTTGGTTGAGATGGGCAACAGCAGCTTCCAACTGGTGGCGAGGGGAATCGGACATCCACCAGCAGCGGCACCCCGTCTCCGGCATCAGGTGAACATCTGAGACTTGGGCAAAGCAAATCCTTTGGGTCGCCATCACCTAGGCACTTATTCACACCTCACGCCCGCATCATAGTCAATAACCAGCCAGAGGGCTATGGACTTCTCTTAACCTCTGCCGGGGTACCGAAGGGGAGTTGCGGTTGCTGCGATTTGGAATCACGACCAATGAGTCTGATTCTTGTTCCGGCGCCGCTGCCAAGCAACTGCTAGGGTGTAGCGACACGGATCTTCGCCAAGAGGATCCCTTAGTTCAAGCAAGGAGAAAAAATCATGTCTGCTACCACCCTTGTTCGTTGCGCCTGTGAACACTGCAACTGCAGCTTCGAAAGCAGCCAAGGCTATCGCTACGAAGGCCAACTCTACTGCAGCGAAGCCTGTGCCACCCATGACCACGCCCACCCTTCGCCTTGCTGCGTGGCCTCTCACTGCTGTCAATAGCAGGTTGGCAGGGATCGCTCACCCCGGCTTTTGCTTTCCGGGATCCCGTGTTGCTTCTCTCCCTGGGCAGTTTTTGATACGCTCCTAAGGAGCTTTATCCCTGTCGGCCCGGGGGCCGGCCCAACCCGTTGGCATGGAATACCGCTGGGATCTGCTGTCCACTCCACCCCAGTTTGATCCGGAGCTGAGCCGAGAATACGGCAAGTATGCAGCCAAGGTGTTGGCCTTGCGTGGGCTGCACAGCCGGGAACAAGCGCGGGCCTTCGTCGATCCTAATCGGTATTCTCCCACGCCAGCGGAATCCCTGCCGGATCTGGAGCGGGCGGTGGCGCGGCTGCTGGAAGCCAGGGAAAAAGGAGAAACCCTCTGCATTTGGGGAGATTTCGACTGCGATGGCGTTACCGCCACCAGCCTCTTGCTCTCGGCGTTACAGACCTTGGGCTTCCGAGTCCAGTTCACCCTACCGCTGCGCAGCAGCGAAGGGCATGGCTTGAACCCCCAGCGGCTGCAGCAGGTGCTGGCTCAGGGCTGCCAAGTGCTCCTGACAGTGGATTGCGGCATGGGCAATGCCGCCGAAATTGCTGCCGCCCAAGCCCAGGGGGTGGATGTCATCGTGGCGGATCACCACACCCTGCCAGATCCCTTGCCCCCTGCCTATGCTGTCATCAATCCCTTGCGTCTGCCAGAAGACCACCCGCTGCGCTTTCTGCCAGGGGTGGGAGTGGCCTACAAGATGGCGGAGGCCCTCTACCAAGCGCTAGGGATCCCGGGCGTAGAAGAGCACCTGGATCTGGTGGCGGTGGGGATCGTGGCCGATGTGGCGGTGTTGCAGCGGGAGTGCCGCTACCTGGTGCAGCGGGGCCTGGTGAGGCTGGCCAAGACGCAGCGTCCGGGGCTGCGGGTTCTTTTGGATTGGGTGAGCAACGGCCAATCCTCAGGAATGCCGACAGCCCAAGACATCGCCTTTCGCCTTGCTCCCAAGCTGAACGCCATTGGCCGTTTGGACGATGCCAGCCTGGCGGTGGAGCTGTTGACCACCTCCGATCCGCAGCGGGCCCAGACGCTGGTGGAGCATTTCGTTGCCCTCAATGAGGAGTGTCGGCAGCTCACCCAACAGGTGCTGCAAGAGGTCAGCCAGCAGGTGGAGAGCTTGGATCTGGCGCGGGAGCGGGCCATCGTCCTGGCCGGAAGCGGCTGGAATGCAGGGGTTTTGGGAATTGCCGCGGCGCGCTTGGCGGAGCAATACGCTTGCCCCACGGTGTTGATCGCCAAAGATGAGAGGAGGGGACGGGGCTATGGCTCGGGCCGCTCGATTCCGGGGGTGAACCTAGTGGAGGCCATCGAGGCCGTGCGTCCCCTCTTGCTGGGGGGAGGCGGACACCCCATGGCTGCCGGGATCCAAGTAGAGCTGTCTTGTCTGGCCGCCGTACAACTGGCTTTGCGGCGGGAGCTAGCCGCGCGGGTTAGCCCGGATCAGCAAGCTCGCGCCCTGGCGGTGGAGATCGTCATCGATTGGGAACTGTTGGCCTCTCAGGGCCGGGATAGGGTGGCAGAGCTGGACGAGGTGTATCGGCAGTTGCAGCTCCTGCAGCCCTTTGGCCACGGCAATCCCAACCCCGTCGTAGCCCTGATGAACGTTCGCCGTGGTAGCGTCCGGTTGGGAGTTTCTCAGAAGGGTCGCCACCTGAAGTTTGAGCTGGGATCCCGTACCCTCTGGTTTTGGGAAGCCGGCGAAGAGTTGGAGCGGTGGCAAGAATGCCGGGCCCTGGACATCGCCCTGCAGTTGGAAGCCGACGCCCAAGGCAAGCAGCCCTGGCAGGGCAAAGTACTGGCGGTGCGCCCCTCTGGTAACTGGCAGGCGCCCACCGTTTCCGTCCCCAGTCTTCAGATCCGGGATTACCGGCAACGCCCCTTGCCGGATTCCCTCAAAGGAGTCCTCTGCTACGATGGGCAGGCCCTTCCTCTCGATCAAGACTTCCTCCTGCTGACAAAAACAGCCCTGCTGCTGGCCCGCTGGCCCTGGCTGCCAGCAGACTTGGCCCAACTGCTGCAACAGGTGCAGCCGCAAACGCTGATCCTGGCTGCTTCTGGCCACCGCTGGGAGCGCCTCCCCCACCAAATCGCCCAACTCCAGGAATTGGGGCGGACAGGCCGATGGGATCCCCATGTCCTGGCGGCGGTAACCGGCTTGCCCTGGCAGTGGCTGGCGGAATTGGAGGGGCCGGAGCAGATCCCGACACGGCTGCTGGGCCGTATTCAAGAATCCCAAGCTTTTCACCGCTGGCTGGACGAGGTCAGCGCCGCCCAGATTGCCCAACTCTGCCAACGGCTGCTGCAACCGGATCCCCTGCCAGCGGTTTTTCCTCCGAAGTAGAAGACGACAACTGGGCACAACCACTAGCCAACTTTGGGATTGTGCACCAGGCTTAGCCCTGCCGGCTGGAGTTGTGCATCTTCGGCTCTGTCGGGCAGCAGGCGCAAGGGGGAACCAAAGCGGCCAACGGCTATGGTGTTGTGCAAGCCCGGCACCTGGCGGATGGATCCCTGACGTAGGCAGCGGTGCAAGCGCCGCAGCAAAAATAGATCGGCCTCGGAGCACTCATCTCGGAACAGCCTCACGTTGAGCTCGTGTTCCTGAGCAGCGGTGAGCAGACCGGTCATCATGGCAGTTTGAATGATTTGCTGCACAATCGTGCTTTTGATCTCGCTCATGGTGTGGATGCTCTTGGATTTAGACTTTTCGCTGGTTTTATTCTCGACAAGACCCTTTGAAATGAGCTCCGCCGAATGGCGGATTGGATATACGCACTTTGCCGGCTTTTTCGCTGCCCAAGATCCAGGGTCCTTCACTGATTTATAAGCTTCGACTTTGCTCAGATCCCATGCGGATAGAAACCTATATTGGCGATGCGTCAGACTTTCACATCTAACTCGAAGCCAGAGCAGCAATTGGATACGTAGCGATCCAATCTTCGCTGCAGTGCGGGATTAGACTCAACAATGGGTTGTTTGAACTTGCCAAAGAGTGGCCGATTCCATGATTTTCCGAGCCGTTGTTTGAAGCTACAAACAGATGTCTGTAGCAATACGGAACTGGGAAGCGTCGCTTATTACCGACAAATGGCGTAGGCTGGATTGGCCTTTTATCTGGGCTTTGTGGGACAGGAAGGCACCCAGGATGAGCGGCAACTTTGTGTTGTGTTAGGGTGGGGGCACTCTGTGGTGGCGGTTGGCTATGTCGGAAAGTCCCCAACAAGTTGGCCGTGCTGCCCCGCTGGGCTGCTGCGGCTGGGGTTGTCTGGATCTGGTGGCGGTGTTGGGCTTGGGGCTGGTGGGGGCAGGGATGGGATCCGCGCTTCGGGAGCCTATCGCACCTACCAATTGGCGGTGGAGCAGCTCGCACAGAATGCGGTGGTGGAGCGGCTGGGGGATCCCCTGCGTCCGGGCTGGCCCTCGCGGCTGCGCTTTCAGGGCGCTATAGGGATTGGCAAAAGACAAGGGCTAAGCGGAGGGATCCGGTAGGGGCTTACAGTCTACCAGTTGCGGCTCCTCTTGAGGAGTGAGGGTTTTCAGGTCTAGCAGTGCCGTTCCTGCCGGCGCCTCAACAGCGGGGCTCTCGGCGAGGTTGCCCAGCAATAGTTTCTGCAAAGCAGCTTGGGCCGGTTGAAACTGGGGATCCAGCTCCAGGCAGCGCTGCAAACTGGCCTGGGCCGCTTCTCGCTGGCCGGCCTGTAGTTGGATCAACCCCAAGGTATGCCAGAAGGCGGGCCGCTGCGGCTCCAGTTGCGTAGCCCGTTGGGCGTCGGCCAGGGCCAGCTCCAACTTCCCCAGCTTCAGGGCCTCCCAGGCGCGGTTGTTGAGGGCCACCGCGTCTTCTGGGGTGAGCTCCAGGACGCGCGAGTAGGCTTGCGCTGCTTTCTCTGCATCCCCCAGGTCGCCATAGACCAGGCCCAAGGCAAACCAGCCCCAGGGATCCCGTTCGTTGAGGCGGGTCATCTCTTGGGCGGCGGCAAGGGCTTCTTCCAATCGGCCCAGGCGGCGCAGGCTGGTGATCTGGCCAAACCAGCAGGCAAAGCTGCCAGGACGCTGCTGCACCAAGCTCCGGAACTGCTCCAGGCTAGCCTCGTATTGCCCCAGCTCCTGCTGGGCCACTGCCAGGGCGTAGCGAGCCGGGAAGTCCTTTGGCCGGATTTTCAGGGCTTCCTCGAAGTGGATGCAAGCCTCCTTTAGGTAGCCCAATTTCTGGAAGGCCACGCCGCGGGCGTACCAGCTTTTGGGGTTGTCGGCGTCGTAGCGCAGGGCACGTTCCAGGGCTTTGCTGGCCAGCCGATACTGCCCCAGGCGCAGCAGAGCCACCCCTAGGTTGTGGAGCGTAATGGGATCCCGGCGGCGCAGCCGCAGCGAGCGCTTGTAACACTCGATGGCCGAGCGCAGCCGCTGGCAGTGGAACAGGGCATTGCCTTGGTAGCGCCAGACCCGGCCACTTCTGGGGTTGAGCTTCAAAACCCGGGCAAAGCTGGCCGCCGCCGAGCTGGGCCGCCGCAGCCGCCGCAACACGATCCCACGTGCCAGCCAGGTGCGGGGCTGTTGGGGGTTGTAGCGCAGCGCCTTGTTCAGGCTGTTGAGGGCCAGCTTGGGCCGCTTGAGTTGCATGAGGCGAATACCGCGGTTGTGCCAGGCCAGGGCGTCCTCTGGGTTGCTCTCCAGCACCTTGTCGTAGTTGACCACCGCCGCTTTGTACTGACCCAGGCGCCCCAGAATCAGGGCCAGGCGCAGCCGCGTCTCCTCGTCGTAGGGGTTGATGCTCAGGGATCCGTTGTAGCTATCCACCGCCTCGCGGTAGCGGGCCAACTGCACCAGCACATCGCCGCGGCGGCTCCAGGCCAGGGCAAAGTTGGGATCCATATTCAAAGCGCGGTCGTAGGCGGCCAGGGCTTCGGTTAGGTTGCCCCGCTTGCGCCACTCCTCGGCCCGATCGAATTGAATATCGGCGCTGTTCCACTGGAACAGGCGCTGAAGAAATTGCAAAATGGCAATCTTGCGTGCCCCTTCCTCCGGTGTGGCAGAGGGCATTTCGCCAGTGGCAATGCGCAGGATGGCTAGCTGAATGGCTCGTAGGAAAGCTTGGAACCCCCGCACTTCCTCATCTTCAGGAGGTTCCTCGCGGCGGTGGTATTGCAGCCGAAATCGCTGCAGATCTCCAGGGGTGGGAAAGCTGGGATCCAAAAAGTGCATCAGCTCCCGGGCCCGGTACTCAAACAGCACCGGATCTTCCTCAGAGCCGCTAAAATCCAGCAGCGGCGCTTCTGCCAGGGGGCGGGGCAGCTCGGCGGGCGTGTGAAGTAGGGTCAGCAGGCGCTGGTTCTGTCGGGGCGGAGCGTGGGAGAAGCCGCTGTAGAGCTCATCTCTAGGCCAGGGATTGGCGACAAATTCCGGTGAGGTCACCACCCCGATCCAGCGGCATTGTTCGATGGCCAGTTGCAGCTCCAGCCGGCGGTCGTCTCCCGGCTGCAGCATCCAGCGGTCAAACCAGACCTTGAAGTCCTCCCGATCCAGCCGCTCCGCCAACTGCCGCGCCCAACGGGCCTGGGCCCGGTGGTAGCGCAGGAAGAGATCGAACTTGTAATGCCCGGAAGACATGAACGTCGGCTCGCTGCTCTTTTCCAGCTTATCCTCGCTGCTCTTTTCCAGCTTATCTTTGCCGCCGCCTCGGCGGCTTGGGGCGTTGCCCTTCCCCGACTGCAAGATCGGCGATAGTTGAGGAAGGGTTGGTCAGGAGGGGGAGATGGCAAGCGGAGTGCTAGCGATTGCCGCAGCGATTGGCTTGGTGGTTTTGCTGTTGGAAGCGATTCGCTATCGCCGCTGGGGATCCCTGCGCCGTTGGCAGCCGGCAATGGGACTGGGCCTGGCGGCCCTGGCAGCGCTGGGGGCGGGGCTGGGACAGTTGCCGGAAC